>JBDTXZ010000204.1:0-6411 GCA_040005935.1 bacterium
GCCACCGAGCGCGAGGCCGCGAAGAGTATCAGTCGGGACGATACTTTCCCCACAGACATCAATGACGACCTGGTGCTCGAAGGTGAATTGACCGAACTCGCGGGCCGCGCCGCTGGGGACCTGCGCGGCGAGGCCTTGAAGGCGCGCACCGTCACCGTCCGCATACGCGACCGAGACTTTATCACGCGCCAGGCGAGTCGTACCGTGGACGAGGCGCTGGAGTCGGACCGAGCAATTTTTGTCGTGGCGCGCGAGCTTCTCTATAAGCTGCGTAAAGCGCGCCGAGTACCCGCGCGCCTGCTCGGCGTGGCGCTATCCAACTTCACGGATCCTCCAGCGAAGCAGCTGGCATTGTTCGAGCAGGGAGGCGGCCAGCTCGAGTCAGCAAAACATCGTGAGGTATCGAAGGCGATGGATGCGGTACGAGAGAAGTTTGGTCGCGGCGCGATCGCTCCGGGGAGAAAGCGTTAGCTGGAACGCGACGAGACGTTTGCTGCGGCGGCGAGAATCAGCAACGCGTCTCGCAGTGGAGTTGCGAGCGACGCGTCTTCGACAATCGCGTCGTCGCCCTGATTGCGCGGCACGGCAATCGTCAGGCACGCTGCGTCAACGAGTGTCACCGACATGGTGCGAAGCGTCTCGATGAGTGCTGCAATCGCGTGCGTGGCGTGAGGAGACGTGTTGATCACGGCCACTGGCTTCTCGACCATCTCGGGCCCACCAACGAGCCAGTCGAGTGCGTTCTTGAGCATGCCGGAAACGCCGTGCGCGTATTCCGGGCTCGAGATCAGCAGCGCGTCGGCGGAACCGATTGACGCGCGGAGCGCCTTCACGGCGAGCGGAAGCGCCGGATCGTTGAATTCGCGATCGTGGTCCGGATTGAAGTACGGTAGGGTATCCAGTGCCCCGTACACATCGACCGTGATTGGACGTGGCGCAACGCGAGCCGCCACGCGGAGGATCGCGCTATTCGACGACGCCGCCCTGAGGCTCCCAGAAATTGCGAGAATCTTCAGGGGGCGACGGGCTCCGCCACGAACGCCAGCCACTTCCCGTCTGGACTCACGGCAAGGCGGCTTACGTTCTTCACACCGGACTTTGATAGATCTGCAACGGGCACCCACGCGCGTGTTGCGTCGAGAGCGCGATTCCATCGGACGAGAACATTCCCCGTCACGCTCAAGAGGATGGCATCGGGCGTCCATGCATGATATTCGTTGTCGGCTACTGCACGCACCAGCAGCGTCTCGGACTCGCCCGTCAGTGTCTGGGTCATGATCCAAAGCGCTTTCGCACTGTCGCGCTGCGTATAGCTAAACGCGTCGCGCCCCGGAATGCGATGCAATGATCGGCCAATGTCGCGCGCGCGAATCTCGTCGTGGCTTCCATCACTATCGATCACGTGTAAAGTGGCCGGTGTGCCGAGCACGAACGTCACGAGCTTCGACGCGCTCAGCCACGCGTGATAGCCCACAGGTTTTTGCGCCGTGAGCAACACCTGCGGGTTGGTTCCGTCCAGCGCGAAGCTCCACAGTCGTTGCGTGGAATCCGCCTCGACGCGAATGACGCTCATTCGCAGGCCACCAGGCATGACGGTGGCCGAGTATTCGCTCTCGGTGGTCGTGGTCAGGCGCGAGTTGCGACGTGCCGCAATGTCGTAGCGCCAAATGTCCGCTTGCGTATCCGCGCCAACGACCGTGTACAGAATGCCGGTGCTGTTCGGAAGAAAGCTCGGCTGATTGTCGTAGCCAGGTCGGTGCGTGATGTTCGTGGCCCGCCCGACGACGATGGAATCACGAATGCGCTTGATTGGCGCAAGGAAGATATCCGTGCTCGGCGCTTGTGCCGCGCCGCTCATGGGCAACACGGACAGAAGCATCGCGCTCACCACGACGACGCGTCTCATTCGAGCTCCAACAGCAGTGCACCCTTGTCGACGGCCGTTCCCGGCTTCGCGTGCACCGCCTTGACGGTGCCGGCGCTCGTGGCGCGCAACTCGTTCTCCATTTTCATCGCCTCCATGACGATCAAGCCCTGACCAGGCTGCACATTGTCACCCACTTGTACCGCGACACGAACGATCATTCCGGGCATTGGTGCGACGAGCGGCGCTGGTCCCGACGCCTCCTTTCCCGAACCACTCAACTCGCGAATAGCGCGCGTCCGTTCGTCGAGCGCTTCTACCTCATAGCGGTAGCCGTCGAGCCACAGTGTGTACCGTCCACGCGTTTGTCCCTTGCGTGCCACAACGCGATGCACCGCGTCGCCGATCGTGACCATGCGGACGGGCGTGCCTTCGACATCGGTCACGTGCACAACGCTCGCGACACCATCGACCGTCACGACGTCGCCCACGAGATCGACATCCACGTCGACATCTCCAACGTGCACGACATACTTCATGCGGCCTCCGGGACGAGCTCGCAGACGGTTTCGACGTGCGCCGTCTGCGGAAACATGTCATACGCGCGCACCGCCGCCAACCGGTACCGCGGCATGCGAGCGAGATCGCGCGCCAATGTCGCAGGATCGCAGCTGACGTAAATCACCGCGCGGGGAGCCGTCGCAACATTCTGCAGTGCGTCCGTTACGCGCGTGTCGACACCACCGCGCGGTGGATTGAGGAGCACCAGATCGGCAGGCAACGCGGCCGCGAGATGATCTTCAACGCGCCCGATCACGGCACGAGAAGGCGCGCGCATTCGATCGGCGAATCGTGCCACTGCTTCGGCATCGAGCTCGATCGCGATCACTGTCGCGCCATTCGCCGCGAGTGGCACAGCCGTGGCGCCCGCTCCCGCGTATGCGTCCACGATCCGCCGGGGCGAATGTGCCCGAGCGCGTTCCAGCACGTGCGCCTGGAGCCGCGCAGCTACGAGCGCGTTCACCTGCACAAAAGACGCACCACCATGCGTCTCAGCCGTGCGCGCAGCAAGGCGGCGCATGCGTCCGTGATCCGGCTTCCACCAGAGTTCGAGGATCGACGGCACGGCGTCGAACAGGCGTTCAGGCTGAGGCCACGCACCGCCGCCTTCTACAACAACCGCGGCACCACCAGCGAGCAATCGCACCGCAACACGCAGCGATCGCTCACGAGGCAGGAAGTCGAACGCGAGCCGCAACTCACGCCAGATCGCGATCACGCGCTCATCGGTGATTGGGCAGTCCGAGAGATCGAACACGAACGCCGGATCGTCATAGGGGTGCAACCCTGCGACCCACTGTGCGCCAACGCGCCGAAGATGCAACGTCAGCTTGCGGCGATATCGCCACTCTGCGTCGCTTGGTTCTACCACCACGTCACCCACATCACGTCGACCAATGCGACGCAGGGCGTCGGCGATGATCGATCCCTTTGCGCGCAACTGCGCGCCATACGAGAGATGTTGAATCTGGCATCCACCGCAGTTGTCGGCGGTGTAATGCGGACACGCTGGAGTGATGCGATCCGCTGACGCGACGTCGATCGACTCCAAAGCACCGCGCGCAAAGCGCTTCGATGGCGTAAGACGGACGTGCGCGACATCACCGGGCGCGGTGCGCGGAACGAAAACGACCATGCCTTCCGTCCGGCCAACTCCGTCTCCTCCTGCGGCAATGCCGGTTATCTCGATGCGGGCCAGCGTTCTGGTCACCGCAAGCCCTCGGTGCGTGCGGTACGGAGCCAATTGTCGGACGAACTGCCAGCATGCGGCATTGTTGCGCTCAGCTGTGCACGATGCGGCGCCGATCGCTCGCGCTCCGCGAGGAGAACAGCGGCGATGGCAGCGCGCACCACGCCGTCAGCAGGGGGCTTGCGATTGGTCAGGTCAGCGAGCCGTCGCTCGAGCCATTGTATCTCGATCGCGCCGGAACGAAACTCCTCGTCCTCCATCACGCGAAGATGAAAATCGCGCGAGGTATCCACGCCTTCGATCGTCAGTTCCAGCAACGCGCGATGCATGCGCTCAACTGCCTCAGGGCGCGTTGGCGCCCATACGATGAGCTTCGCGAGCATTGGATCGTAGTACAGCGAGATGTCGCTTCCCATCTCGATGCCACTGTCCCAGCGCACACCTGGCCCGCTGGGAACATGGAGGTACTGCACGCGACCAGTCGACGGAAGAAAACTGTTCGCTGGGTCCTCACTCGTAATGCGACATTCAATAGCCCATCCGCGCGGAGCGATCTCTTCCTGCGTAAACGGAATACGCTCCCCCGACGCAATGCGAAGCTGCCACTGCACAAGGTCGATTCCCGTGACCAACTCGGTGACAGGGTGCTCCACCTGGATGCGCGTGTTCATCTCGAGGAAGTAGAACGCACCAGACGCATCGAGCAGGAACTCACACGTTCCGGCGTTCGTGTAGCCCGCGGCCTTCGCCGCTGCCACCGCCGCCGCCCCCATACGCGCGCGAAGCTCCGGCGACACAGCGACGCTCGGCGCCTCCTCGATCATCTTCTGGTGTCGGCGCTGCACGGAGCATTCGCGCTCACCAAGATGAAGCATCGTGCCATGGTGGTCGCCGAGTACTTGAATTTCCACGTGACGCGGACCGACGATGTACTTCTCGACATACACGGCGTCATCGCCGAACGCGTTCTTGGCTTCGCGCTGTGCCGATGCAAGTGCTGATGCGAGCTCGTCGCGGGCGTGTACCACGCGCATGCCCTTCCCCCCGCCGCCCGCTGCTGCCTTCAGGAGCACGGGATAGCCGAAACGTTCAGCGACGTGAACCGCTTCATCCGCGTCGCGGAGTGCCTTAGTCGTTCCAGGCACGACAGGAGTGCCAGCGGCGATGGCCAGTTCTCGCGCGGCTGTCTTGCTTCCCATAGCGGCGATCGCTTCGGCGGGCGGGCCTATCCACACGAGTCCAGCATCGCGCACCGCTCGCGCGAACCATTCGCGTTCCGAAAGAAAGCCGTATCCCGGGTGAATCGCCTCAGCACCGGTGCGCAACGCTGCCGCGATGATCGCGTCGCCCTTGAGGTACGATTCGCTCGACGGTGCGGGGCCGAGGAGCACGGCTTCGTCTGCCTCGCGCACGTGCGGCGCACGCGCGTCTGCGTCTGAATACACCGCGACCGAGCGCACGCCGAGCTCGCGGCACGCTCGAATGACTCGGAGTGCGATTTCACCGCGATTGGCGACCAGGACTTTGCTAAACACGGTGATGACCCGTTGCTGCCTTCGCGATGAACATCACAGTGGAATGTTCCCGTGCTTCTTCGGCGGGTTGCGATCGCGCTTCGTGCGTAGCGTATCGAGCGCATCGATGAGACGCGGACGCGTATCGCGCGGATCGATGATGTCGTCGAGATAGCCGCGACCCGCCGCAACGTAAGGATGCGCGAATTTCTCGCGGTACTCATTGATCTTTGCGTCGGTCGCAGCGGCTGGGTCGTCGCTGTCCGCAATGTCCTTGCGGAACAGGATCTCGACGGCGCCCTTGGGACCCATGACAGCAATCTCCGCCGTTGGCCACGCGAGGTTCAAGTCGCCGCGAATGTGCTTGGAGCTCATCACATCGTACGCACCGCCGTACGCCTTCCGCGTGATGACGGTGAGCTTGGGCACCGTCGCCTCACAGTACGCGTACAGCAACTTCGCGCCGTGGCGAATGATGCCGTTGTGCTCCTGTGCCACGCCCGGAAGAAATCCCGGCACGTCCTCGAGTGTCACGATCGGGATATTGAACGCGTCGCAGAAGCGGATGAAGCGTGCTGCCTTGATGGACGCATTGATGTCCAACACGCCCGCGAGCATGGCTGGCTGGTTTGCCACGATTCCAACGCTGTAACCCCCGAGATGCGCGTAGCCACAGAGGATGTTCGCCGCAAATTCCTTCTGCACTTCATAGAACGTCCCGTCGTCCACGATGCGACGGATGACTTCGCGCATGTCGTACGGTTTGTTCGGATTGTCCGGTACGATGTCGAGCAGCGCCTCATCGCGGCGGTCGCGCGGATCCGTGCCTCGGCCACGCGGCGGTTCGTCGAGATTGTTCGACGGGATATACTGGAACAGGTCGCGAATCGCCTGAAGGCATGCCGGTTCGGAATCATGCGCGAAGTGCGCGACCCCGCTCGTTGCGGTGTGCGTATCAGCGCCGCCGAGCTCCTCCATGGTCACGTCTTCGTGCGTGACCGTCTTCACGACATTGGGGCCGGTGACGAACATGTAGCTCGTCTTCCGGACCATGTACGTAAAGTCGGTGATCGCCGGTGAGTACACCGCACCGCCGGCACACGGACCCAGTATGGCGCTGATCTGCGGCACCACGCCTGACGCGAGCGTATTGCGCAGAAAAATTTCCGCATAACCGCCAAGCGACACGACGCCTTCCTGGATGCGCGCGCCGCCGGAGTCATTCAGGCCAATGACCGGCGCGCCATTCCGCACGGCGAGATCCATGACCTTGCAGATCTTCT
>JBDTXZ010000205.1:0-6407 GCA_040005935.1 bacterium
GCGCCGATGGTACTCCGTCCGAGAGGACGCGGGAGAGTAGGCCATCGCCGGCACCTATGAGAAACGCCCCATGCGGCTCGCTGCATGGGGCGTTTCTGTTGAATACAACGGCCCGATCCGTGAAGTGAGTCGTGGATTCGGCCACTTCACGCGCCCGGTAACCCGCAAGCCATCGGTCCTCGCATCCGCTAACCTTACAAGATGCCAAAAGCAGGAATCGTAACCGTCGTTGGAAAGCCGAACGCGGGTAAATCCACCTTGCTCAACCGTGTGATGGGGGAGAAGCTCGCCATCGTCAGCGAAAAGCCGCAGTCCACACGCGACCGAGTGGTCGGCATTCACACTGAGGGCGATGTCCAGATGATAATTCTGGACACCCCTGGCCTGCTCAACCCACGATACGAATTGCAGCGCGCGATGCGCGGGACCGCGCTCCGCGCACTGAAGGACGCGGATCTGATCGTTTATCTCGCAGACGCGACCGAGCGAACCCCGCCATCATTGCTTGAAGCGGCGGAACTCAATACCGCGCCGAAGGCGCCAGTCTGGACAGTACTCAATAAGGCAGACGCGATTCGACCGGTCGAGCGCGAAGAGTTGAAGGAAGCATTGCCCGACGCACGGTTCATCTCCGCACGTACAGGCGAAGGCGTCGATGCGCTCGTTGCCGAATTGGGCAGCATGTTGCCGAACAGCCCGTTCCTGTATCCGGACGATGAGATCAGCACCGCATCCGTTCGCTTCTTTGTGTCGGAACTCGTGCGCGAAACCGCGCTCGAACAACTCGACGAGGAAGTGCCGTATAGCCTTGCGTGCGAAGTCGAGGAGTTCCGCGAAGCGCAGTCGCCGATATACATTCGGACAGTGTTGTACGTCGAGCGCGAGAGCCAGAAGCGCATTCTGATCGGCGCCGGCGGTCAACGTATTCGGGACATCGGACGCTCTGCACGCATCAAAGTCGAAGCGTTCGTCGGTGCAGCAGTGTATCTCGACCTGTGGGTGAAGGTGCTTCCCAATTGGCGAAAGAGCGACATCGCCATTCGACGCTTCGGTTACCGGCTTCACGACGACCCCTCTGCATGACGCTTTCTCCTCAACTTCTGGCGATTCTCGTGTGCCCAAAGTGCAAAGGGCCGCTTGAAAATCGTGAATCGGAATCCTCGTTGGTGTGCCCAGCGTGTCGCCTCCGTTATCCGGTGCGTGACGACATTCCGATCATGTTGATCGACGAGGCGACTCCGCTCTGAACGGTTGCCGATGCCTCTAAGATGTTGCATCCGCGCGCGCCGCGGCAGCGTGCTGCTCGCGCTCGCGTTGCTGGTCACCGCTCCGGTTCGCGCGCGATCGCAGTCGAATAGCGGCGCGCTCGATCTGCTGAAGCCTATTGGTGCACGAGCTACGGCAATGGGCACCGCGTATACCACCGAGCAGGGAAGCGAAGCGGTCTGGTGGAACCCTGCCGGCATAGCTCGTATGGCAAAGCCGGAATTCGCCATCGACCACTTTGCCGACATCTTTATTGTGGGCGATGCGATCTCCGTCATCCTGCCTGCCGGCGCCGTGGGGGTATTCGGTATCTCGGCGCGGTTATTCAACTACGACACCGCGTCCACGACACCTCTCAATAGCCCGGACATCATCGGCACCGCGAACACGCGCAGCATTGCCCTCGGTGCAACATTCGCCGCGGCCTTCGGGCAGCGGCTGAGTGCAGGAATGAGCCTGCGAGTGTATCAGTTCAGCGTCGTATGTTCTGGGGTGTGTGGCGAGGGCTTCGCGACGGATCCGTACTCTGGTTTTCTCGATGCTGGTGTGCAGTTTCGGCTAACCCCCTCCGGCCCGCTACAAGTCGGCGCAGTGTTGAGCAACATCGGTCCGGATCTTCAGTTCCATGATCAGCCGCAAGCGGACGGACTTCCCGCGCGCGTCCATCTGGGGCTGAGCTATCTGCCTACGTCGGCCGGTTGGGACCCGCTACTAAAAGTGAAGGCGACCGCGGAGTTCGTGTCTTCGTTGGCACTCTCGAGCAAGGAACTGCACGTCGGGGGCGAGGTCGGCTATGCGTCGGGATCGACGCAGCTATTCGCGCGCGGCGGATTCGTACTCCAGGCCGCGAGCGACGGCGGCGCGCGAGGGACCGTACCGTCTTTCGGCCTTGGGTTGGCCAACGGGCGCGTGCAAGTCGACATCGCGCGAGTGTTCGAAACATTGTCGACAAATTTCGACAAGCCGCCAACGTACATCTCGATTCGCGTGGGGCTCTGATGCGCCTCGTCTCTCGATACGTCTTACTGGCGCTGATCGGCACCGCCATCCCGGCCCTTGGCGCGCAGGAGGCCACCGTCCTCCGCGTGGGTGTATCTCAGCGAGTGGTTCGCGATATCGCTACGACGGGTGTGTCCGATCTCGTTGACACGACGTCGCGCATCCGAGGCCCTATTGACCGGATCCCATTCTGGTCCGCGCCGCTCGCCTCAGCGATCGTTCCCGGACTCGGTCAAGCGCGTCTGCACAAGGAGCGTTTTGTCGCCTACATGGCTGCGGAGGCGTTTCTTTGGCTGGAGTACGCAAAGTCCAAGAACGACGCACGAGAAAACGCGAGCAACTTTCGCGCGATCGCCCGCGACATTGCACGACGAACGTTCCCTGGCACCCACCCGGACACGTCGGAGTGGAAGTACTACGAATCGATGGAAAAGTATCTCGAAAGCGGAAACTTCACGGAGGCACCGAGCGGGCCCACTATTCCAGAGACAGACGTTGCGACGTACAACGGCGTGCAGTGGAGGGAAGCCCGCGCTTTGTTCGGCATTCTCGATGATCCTGACCCGGTTCACAATTCGCATTATGCCCAGGCGTTAGCGCTCTACGAGAGTACTGCCGTGCCGCAAGCCTATGGCTGGAGCTGGCGCGGAGCGCAGTTGGAGCAAGATCTCTATCGGCGCTCAATCGCGCGCAGCAACAGTGCATACCGCCGAGCGACAGGTAATCTCCTCGCGATCATCGCAAATCATGCGTTCAGCGCTGTCGACGCATTCGCTTCGGTGCGTCTCATTCAGGCTGCAGGCGGAGAGATGCGCATGTCAGCTTCAGTTCCGCTGCGATGAAGATTCTTGCGATCCTGCTCTTGTTCGCGCCCGCAGCGATCATTGCGGACTACGTGCACGCGGCGCCGGTGCTGGTGTTTGCACTGAGCGCGCTGGCGATTGTCCCGCTTTCTGGGTTTCTGGGGAAAGCAACCGAGGAGTTGTCGACGTACACCGGGCCAACGCTCGGCGGCTTGATGAACGCAACGCTTGGCAACCTGGCCGAGTTGATCATTGCCGTGCTCGCGTTGCGCGCGGGGCTCGTGGACCTCGTCAAGGCATCAATTACCGGGTCCATCCTTGGAAATCTATTGCTTGTCCTTGGCGCGGCGCAGCTTGCCGGCGGTCTCCGTCACAAGGTTCAGCGATTCAGCGTTGCGCTCGCTGGCCTGAGCATCTCACTCCTCGTTGTGGCGGTGATTGGTCTCGTGATTCCGGCGGTGTTTCTCGCCACGCATCCCGACCCCACGCACCTTCTGACGCGCCGAGTGTCGATTGGAGTAGCCGGCCTGCTCATTGTGGGATACGCGCTCTCCCTTGTCTACTCGATGGGGACGCATCGCTCCGTGTTCGGAGAGAGCGCTGACGTCGCTCACGAGGCGCACGGAAAGACTGAGGGGCGCTGGTCGCTTGGCCGGTCCGCAGGTGTGCTCCTTTTATCGGCCGGATCTATTGGCTGGTTGTCCGAAATTCTCGTCGGGTCCACTGAAGCGGCGATCAAAGGGATCGGGCTCTCCGAGGTATTTGTCGGCATCATCGTGGTTCCTATTATCGGTAACGCCGCCGAGCATAGTTCTGCGGTGCTTATGGCGATGAAGAACCGAATGGACCTTGCTGTTTCAATTGCGATAGGTTCGAGCGCTCAGGTCGCGCTCCTCATAGCGCCGGTACTGGTTTTTGTCGGCCTCGCGCTGGGCAAGCCGATGGATCTCGCTTTCAATATTTTCGAGGTGGCTTCCGTTGCGCTCGCGGTCGCGGTTGCAACAAGCGTTGTGCGCGATGCCGAGTCGAATTGGTTGGAGGGGGCGTTCCTGCTGCTTGTCTATGGCATGCTTGGAGTGGCGTTCTTCTTTTTTTGAGAACACGCTGGACATGAAAATGGCGCAACTCCCAGTGGTGGCGCGGTTTGACTTCACTACGGGCGAATCGTATCTTGCGCCTCCACCTCGGTCGGACGCACGATTGGTCAAGATCAGCGCCATCCTCTTCTCTCCGGACGACGCCCCCTCACCAGCCGTGCTTACCGAATGGCTGGGGAGGCAGGCGGATATTGTCCTTTCCGTCAGCAACATCGATGAGCTGATGGCGATTTCGCTTCGAGGGCGGCCGCGTGTCGTTGCGTTCGACGCCCGAGCGAATCCGCAGATGGTGTACGAGGCATGCAGGCGCCTCAAGCATGACTCCTACACTGGCGTCATCCCCAGCGTCATTCTCTGTGGCAATGGTGAAAGCTGCTTCGCGGACGCATTCAATGCGGGTGCTGACGAGGTGGTCCCGGAGGGTCTCGCGCTGCCGGAAAAGGTCATTCGCCTGAACGCGCTGCTCCGGCGTTCGGATCGTGATCTCGTGGTCCATCCGTCCACGCGCCTCCCGGGTGCCGTGGAGATCGAAGCCGCCGTAGCGGCGCAGATCGCGTCCGATGCGCGATTCGCGATGTGCTATGCCGACCTCGATCACTTCAAGGAGTTCAACGATCGGTATTCGTACTATGACGGCGATCGCGTCATTCGTATCCTGGCCAAGATTCTTCACGATGTGGTGAAAGGGACCTGTGGCGAGGAAGGGTTCGTTGGGCATATTGGCGGTGATGACTTCATCTTCGTCATTCCATCCGCAGCAATCGTCGAAGTATGTGAAGAGATCGTCTTCATCTTCGACCAGCTCATTCCGCTACAATACTCGGAGCAGGACCGGCGCGCAGGATACTTCTTCGGCAAGGACCGGCGTGGCCAGCTGCATCGGGTCCCGCTGATGACCGTGTCGATAGGCGTGGTCACCAATGAACGCCGGCACTTCACGCACGCGGCTCAAGTCAGTGAACTGGCAACGGAAATGAAGAGTTACGCCAAAACCCTCGAGGGATCCGTCTACTCCATCGATCGCCGCACCGACAGCGAGCCAGCCGGTGTGAGGCGTATTTCGGGACCAATATTGGCTGTTCGGGCGGGGGACCTCCCATGAACGTCACTTGCTCGGAATGTCGTTCGGTGTTTCGCGTAGATCCGTCGAAAATTCCCGCAACCAGCGTCCGTGCGCGCTGCTCCGTCTGCGGCGGCGTGATCATCATTACGGCGAGTAACGAAGCGGAGTCAGACTTCGGGACGCCATCTTCAACTGCGGTCACGAAGCCATCAGCCATTTCCTTCCCGCCAGTCACCGCGCCGACAACGTCGTTCGCGAGCATGCCAGCAAGTACGGCTGCAGCTCGGGGGCCCACTACGCCGACCGCAGCTGCGCCCACACCCGTGCGTTCGGCCACACCGGTGGTTGCAGCGCCTGCAACACCCCGCGCACCGACACCGAGTGTGCAAAGCGCACCTGCCGCTCCGCCTGTTGTGCGATCGACGGTAGCTACGCCTCCGGTTCCGACGACGAGTGTGGCGCCGACGCCCACGCCTGTCGCTCCCGCGGCGCCGATTGCACCGGCCAAGACGGCGACACCGGAACGTGCCGTGGCGGCTGCGCCGCGCCCGTCCTCTCCTGTGCGTCCCACAATGCCTGCGGGCCCTTCGTCCGCTGGCGCGCCCGCACGCCCGACTCAAGCGCCAGGCGGCATGGCTGCGCCGTTCGCGCGCCCGCCGTTTGTCACACCGGGCGTTCGGCCGGCGGCTGGCGCACCGGCGGCACCCTTCGCTCCGAGACCCTCGGCTGGCGTAACGGCTCCGGCCGCGGTGGGGGCAACGCCGTCTCCAGCAGCTCCGGCACTCGCTGCGCCGATCGTCCCGGCTCCCGCGGCGTCGCAACCGGCGTCGGTTCCTTCTTCGCCATCACCAGCCGGGCCTGTCGCGCGCGCGCCAATCAACCCGTTCCTCGCAAACGACCCAAACGCGAAGGCCAAGCGCCTCGCGCGCGCACTTGTGTCTGACATCTGTGCGTACTTCCCACAAAAGCGAGAAGAGGGAATTCGCGATGGCACGCTGAAGCAGCTCTTTCGCGAAGAGATCAAGAAGAGCTACGAGGAATACGTCGATCAGATTGGACGCGAGTTTGCGGAATCGACGACGCACTTCCAGGACGCGCTCAATGACGTACTGGCCGGAGGAAAGAAGCTCTTTTAGTCCACCGTTCGACAAGCTATCTTTCCCAGTGTCGAAACCGACA
>JBDTXZ010000206.1:0-6406 GCA_040005935.1 bacterium
ATACCCGCCGTGTGCTCATACACGCCGGCCATGCCGGCTGGAACGGCGAACGCGGGAAAGCGACGTTCGATCTCGTCAGCGCTCAAGAGTTCGACGTCAACGCCATGGCGCGATGCACTTTCAATCGCGCCAACGACCAGCCCGCAGCCAGGTGCGCCGATATTCAGCCCGCCCGTCTTTAGAAAAAGTTTGGCGCCCGATAGCTGCTCGATCTTTGCCCAGCGATCATACGCGCGACGCACCAGGGGCACGTAACTCGGATGCTCGAAGTACGCCTCGCGAATGATCCGCGAGCGGCCGTGCGTGGACCCGAGCGAATGCGGTGGGTCGAAGGCGTCCACACCGATGACGTTGATGCCGCGAGACGCAAGCTCGTACAGGGCGGCGCTGCCCATGGCGCCAAGGCCAACTACGAGCGCGTCATACATCGCCGCTACGCCGTCGTCGGGCGTCGTACCGATCGCGGCAACGCTAACGCCCACGCGAGCGCCAGATGCACAGGCAGGAACATCGCAACGATCGCAAGATTGTCCTGTCCTCCTGGAATGATCGCGAGCAGTGCTGCCACGAGTGCGAGCGCCGCAACGATCGACGCCACCATTCGAGCGGCGCGTTCACCACGCCCACTGAGAATCGCCGCAGGAATGAGCATCACGAGCGCCAGGGAAAACGGCGTCAGCAACAGCACGTTTTCGTTGGACGCCCAGAACACATGTTTCGTCGCCATCCAGGCGAGCAGCAGGATCACTCCGATGACACCGTTGAGCAGTGACCACGCACTCCCGAACAACGCCAAACCCCACGCCGCGCTACGCCGGCTGATCATCATCACGCGCAGCCCAACGACGAGCAGCGCCAGCAGCACGCCTAACCCGCCAAGCCTCCACACAATGTTCGGCGTGACCGCGGCCTCGGGAATCGGAGTGACGGCTGGTGGAACGATTTGCTCCTGCGCGACGAGCGGTACGTCCACGCCGCCCGGCCCGGGTACGCGGATGTCTCGCACCGCGTCTCGCAAACGCATGGGAATGAAGAACGACTGCCATTTCGTGAGCGGCCGATCGGCGGGGCGGCCCAGTGCGATGTCGATACCCGTTTGTATTGGCGCATCGCCGTTCGTAAGGCGCACACTCTCGCTCCGGTACGAGAATGTCGTCACCACCGAATCGGTTGCCCGCTTGATCGCGCCGCCGAGCACGCGGTCAAGTACATCACGCAGCCGCGTGGAGCAGTTGTCGCGGAAGTAGTCGTAGCGATAGAACTTGTTCGCGTCGAGCGAATTCCAGCGAACGTACTCGCGCAACGCGAGCGCCTGCTGCGGGGTGAGATTCAATCGCTGAAGCGTTGTTGGGCGTCCCGCATTCCGATAATGCTCGACAAATAGTCGGGCGTCTTCCGGGCCCATCCAGTAATTCGTTTCGCCGGTGAGAAAGCGGAGGTAGAAACCTGGCTCGTTAAAGCTGAACACTCCCCATTGGTACGCGACGTCCTGCATTGTCGACGCATCATGGAACCAGAGCGCATTGTGCCCGAAACGCTCGTCCACGTCCTTGGCCGATCCGAGGGTCACAAGGGTGACGGTAATCGAACTGCCCGGCATCGGCGCCACCGCCGTCGCATACACCGGCGGCGACTGCGCGGCCACCCGACCAACACTCGCGACGACGAGCAACAGCGATACCAGCAGTGGTCGCATGTTCACAGCTTGATCTCTCGTCCTTCATCGGCTGACTTGTAAATCGCCTCGACGATCTTGTGCAGCAGCACCTGATCCGATGGCGCCTCGTATTCTGATTCACCCGCGATGACGGAGACGAAATGCGCAAGCTCGGCGCGATACGATTGAATGAAGGCGCTCTCACGCGCCGCAGCGCCGCGAGGCGAAACATCCGTTGGACGCCCGTGCAGTTCCTTCACCACGCGAAGTGGCGCGAGCCGAGTGCTGCCGCGTGTCGACAAGGTTTCGAACCACCAACGTTCCTCTTCGCCGACGTATGCGCTCGAGACATCAAAGTTGAACACCACTCCGTTCGCGCACTTGAGCTGCACGAGCATCGCATCTTCTACCGCATTCTTTGCGGCACCGCGTTCCATGTGCGCCACGACTCGCTCGGGCGCGGGCGCGTCGCTTAACCAGAGTGCCAGGTCCAGCAGAGGCAGACCGTAGTCGAAGAACGAGCCACCGCCCGATTCGACACGCCGGCCGCGCCAACCCGCCTCGGCGCGCTTGTGGTTGTACGCGCCGGCACGAATGCCGGTGAGCTTTCCCAACTCGCCGCCGCGCAAGAAGCCAGCAAGTGCCTGAACGTCACTGCGGAATCGATGGTTGTTGGCGACGGCAATTTTTCGTCCTGCGCGCGCCGCAGCATTCACGATGCGCTCGACACCCTTGGCCGTTAGCGACAGCGGTCGTTCGACGAGCACGTCGCCGCCGGCAGCGATGGCGCTCAATACGTGCGGCTCATGCAGGTGGTTCGGCGTCGCGACCACAATCGCCTGAAGCCCATCGGCCTCGAGCAAATCGCCGATGTCGGTGTAGACATCAGGAATGTCGAAGCGGTCAGCGAGGGCGCGCGCCTTGGGCCGGTCGTTGTCGCAAATGGCCACGAGCGTGGCGCCACGCATCTTGGACAACACCGGAAGATGCGTGAGTTGCGCGATTGCGCCCGCCCCAACCACGCCGATTCGCACTGGATCCGTCATTGACTTCTCCGGAGTGGGCCGAAGTAATACACACCGCCGGCACGCGCCGACACCGCGCGAAAACCGTTCACCAGGTCGATCCGAAAACGTCCATCGACTCCAAAGCGCGGAAGTGGCTTGAACTGAATACCCGATTCACCGAACAGCCCGGTGGAGATGTTGTCGAAAAGCCCCTCGACGAAGGTGCCGTTGATGAGCGGCCCCTCCGCGTTGATGACATGCAGTCCAATTCCCGCCCCCACGAATGGCTGAAAGAGCGACGTCTGCATAGGCACCCACCGTGCGCTCAATCCCATCGTCACATCATACAACGTGACCTGACTGCGCACGACGGTATCATCGTGTGAGGGATCGATGATGACGTGATGGAGTGAGTCGGTAAAGGCTTTCATCACGTCATCCTTCAGGCGCGATTCCCAGTAACTCCCCTCGAAGCGCAGGCGCAAACTCTGCGAGAGTCTGCCGTAATCGGCGGCAATGCCAAAGACCGTCGCTGGCACGAGCTGACGGGGACGAATACTCCCAACGTCGATGCTGAGTGAGGAGAGTTGTAGGCTGTCGAACGTGATGTGATTGCCGAGCGGCTGGCCGGCAACGGGACGTGCCATCAGCAATGGCGCGCATATCGCCATCCACAATACGCGTCGCGCGCGCGAGGCGCGCTCACTCGATCGTTCCAACCGTCGTGCCGGGATAATAGGTCCGAAGAATCGTTCGAAAATCCTGGCCAGCGCGTGCGCGACCAATCGCTCCCGCCTGACACATCCCGACGCCATGGCCATTGCCTCCGCCATTCAGCGTCAAGGTTTCGATGCCGTCGCGCCCTGCAACGGCGTCGACCGAAAAATATGTGCTGTACAGTATCTCGCCACTCGGAAGACGCAGCGCCGAGCGCATCTCATTGCCGCGGAGCGTGATGGTCTTGCGATCAGTCTCTACCGCGAGTGTACCGACCCGGCCGGCCGGCGTCACGTCAGTAGCGGTCACTGCGCGTACTGTCGACACCGAGCCGCCTCCCGGCAGCGACCTGACGTAACGCGCGATGTTGTCGCGAAGGTCATCGTGACCAAACACGCGCGTCCACCGAAACTTCGGTGCGCCTTCGCAGTAGAAGTGCGTCGTTCCCGGAATCTGGTCGCTCACGCGCTTGAGGTACGGCTGCGCCGACGTACGCCAGACATCCTGCGGCTCGGCGGTGCTTCCCCCGCACGTCGAGAAATACGGTGCGTTGACGACTTGCCCGCCATAGAGGAGAACGAGCCCCGACGTGGCATTCACGGCCTGATTGGCGACGCTGGTTTCCACGCCTGCGCCACCGTACACCTGATCGGCCACAGTCGCGCGCATGTCGTACAGCCTTCCGCTACTGAGGTGCGTGACGGCGTAACTGCGGGCGGTGACGGCTTGCGCCTCGACAGCGGCCGCGTCAGCAAGCGCCGACGTCCCGATCTCGAGCGGGACAACACCTTTGATGTAGTCATCCATGTTCACGCGGTTGACGACGATCAGCCCATCACCGCCGGCAGTGATCACGAGCTCGCCGTGATAGCGACGCCCATTAAAGGCGATCTGCCCGTCTGCGTCGGCAGGTCGCGCGATCACCGTTCGCTCGCGCGCTGTTACGGGGCGCGAGTCTTCGCGCATCGCGCGGACGTTCGGGCCATCGCGCTCGAGGAGCCATCGCTCACCAGCCTTGGTCAGCGCAACGGCGGTGCGTCCGTCTTCCGCGTACAGCTGCCACGGGCCGACTGACGTCAGGCGAACCTGCGGCAAACCTTCTGCGAGCGCGATGCGGACGATGCGCGCCGAGGCGCTGCGTGGGCTTGGCGGAGACACGGCGGCATTGCCTGGAGCCGCCGGAACCGGAGATCGTGAGCCAGCGGCGGCCGAACACGCGACCGCGGCGAACCCGACCAGGGCAAATGGACGAATGCCGGTCATGAAGTCGTCGACACGCACACAGACGTCTAACGCGCGGCGCCGAGCGCCGCGTCCAGGCGTTCGAGCGTCAGTGAGATCTCCGCATCATCGTGCGCCGCAGACGTGAAGCCTGCTTCAAACGCCGATGGAGCGAGATACACCCCGCGGTCCAGTGCCGCATGAAAGAAGCGCCGAAACAGCTCGACATCCGCCGTGCGAGCATCCGAATACGACCGCACGGGTTCGGCGCGAAAGAAGAATCCGAACATCGAGCCCGCACAATCGGCGGTGAACGGAACGCCGCGGCGCGCGGCGATATGCCGCAACCCCTCGACGAGCGCGCGCGTTCGCTGGGCGATGCTCGCGTGCAGTTCCGGCGTGAGTGAGGTGAGTGTCGCAATACCTGCTGCCATCGCCAGCGGATTCCCGGACAGCGTTCCCGCTTGATACACCGGCCCACTTGGCGCCACGAGCGACATCAGGTCCCGACGGCCGCCATACGCCGCAACTGGCAGCCCTCCGCCAATCACCTTCCCCAGCGTCGTAAGGTCGGGCGTGATGCCGAAGTATTCGGCAGCGCCGCCTGGTGCAACGCGAAAGCCTGTCATCACTTCGTCGAAGACGAGGAGTGCTCCATGCTCGGTGGCAAGACGCCGCAGCGCGGGAAGGAACGCCGCGTCGGGCGCAATGAAGCCCGCATTGCCGACGATGGGTTCCACGAAAATCGCGGCGATACGACCACCGAGCGCCAGCATGATTTCCTCGACGGCCTGCACGCTGTTGAACGGCGCCGTCAGCGTCAGTGCGGCGAGTGCATCTGGGACACCCGGCGAATTGGGCAAGCCGAGGGTCGCGACGCCCGAGCCCGCGCGCACGAGAAAGCTGTCGCCGTGGCCATGGTAACATCCGTCGAACTTGAGGAGCAGGTCGCGGCCCGTTGCGGCCCGCGCGAGACGGAGTGCGCTCATCGTCGCCTCGGTGCCGCTCGACACGAAGCGCATCATCTCGACATGCGGCATGCGCTGCTGCACCAGATCGGCCAACGTGATCTCGAGACCGGTCGGGATCCCAAAGCTGGTACCACGCTCCATCGCTTCGCGCAGCGCGTCGAGCACAACAGGCGCGGCGTGCCCGAGGACGAGCGGCCCCCACGAGAGGACATAATCGATGTATTCGTTCCCATCGACGTCCCAGATGCGCGCGCCTTCTCCACGCGCGACGACAAATGGCTCACCACCCACGCCACTGAATGCGCGAACGGGCGAGTTTACGCCGCCCGGAAATAGTTCGCGGGCGCGCGCCATGAGTTCGCGTGAACGTGCCGTGGATCGTGCTGCCTCGCCGAGCAGTGAACTCAACGTCCGAAGCTCCCGATCGACGTCGCCATCACCGGCAGGGAGCGAACGCGCTTTGGCGGCGCACCCATCGCGCTCACAACGCGGAGCAGCGTCGCATTGAAATCGACGTCGTCTTCAATGCCTTCGATCACTGCGTCGATTATCGTACCGGGCGGCAGATCCTCCGCGCCCTGCACATTGGCGATGCCATCGACATCGTCCGCTTGCCACACCGTGCGCCCCTGTGCTTCGCCATCGACGATGCGATCGATCATCGTGCGCGCGGTGCGTCCAACGAATCGTTCGTACCGCTCCGCCGTGATCTGGCGCTGTAGCTCCATCAAGCGCTCCAGTCGTTGACGCTTTACGGACTCGGGCACGTCGTCAATCATTTCTGCGGCCTTCGTGCCTTCTTGCGGCGAGTACGTAAACGCTCCGACGCGCTC
>JBDTXZ010000207.1:0-6398 GCA_040005935.1 bacterium
CCGCGTGAACAGCTCGTTCAACCGCAGCAAGCTGCAGTTCGGTGAGAATGTGGCGGTGTCAGGCGAGCGTCATTTCGGCGGCCTCCCGGACGATCAGGGCGGTGAGACGGGTCTCATCGGCAAGAATATCCTGTCACAGCCGGTGGTCGCGATCTACGACGTCGCGGGCAACTTCGCATCCGGCAAGGCCGTTGGTCTCGGCAACAACACGAACCCGCTCAAGACAGCGTACGAAGCGCGGGACAACATCGCCTCCAACAACCGGGTGTTCGGCAACGTGTTCTCGGGGCTGACCGTCAATCCCTACATTGCCCTGCGAAGCAGCCTTGGATTCAGCGTCAATCAGGGGGGATTCCATGGGTTCACCCCGATCACGCCGGAGAACGCAGAGGCGAGCTTCAGCAACGGCGTCAACGAAAACCAGAGCACGAACACTGACTGGGTGTGGAGCAACACGGCCAAGTTCAACCGGAATTACAGTCGGAATGGCCTGAGCTTGTTGCTGGGGCAGGAAGCATCGCACTCCCAAAGCAGAAACATCGGGGCATCCGAGTCAAACCTGCTCTCGACGGACCTGAATGCGCGGTACATCCAGGACGCGCTCGGTGACGCCAAGAGCAAAGTGGTGAACAGCTCCGGTGGTGAGAGCGCGTTGCTGTCCTACTTCGGCAAGGCCGACTACAACTTCGCCGACAAGTACATCGTCAGCGCAACCGTACGTCGGGACGGTTCGTCACGCCTTGGTCCCACCAACCAGTGGGGAACCTTTCCGGCCTTCGGACTTGGCTGGAGAGTCTCGAAGGAAGACTTCCTCCAGAACAACCACGTTCTGTCTGACGTCATGTTGCGCGCTGCTTACGGCGTAACTGGCAACCAGTCTATTCCGTCAGGCCGGACGGTCAACCAGTTCGGCGGCAGCAACGGTGACACGTATTACGATATCACCGGCTCGAACACATCGGTCCAGTCGGGCTACAGGGAAGTGTCCTTGGGGAACGCCAACCTGAAATGGGAATCGCAGAAACAGACGAACTTCGGTGCTGATCTCGGCCTGTTCGACAACAAGATCAACGTCATCTTCGACGTGTACTCCCGCAATACGGACAACCTGCTCTACAATCCGGCCATACCGGGAACGGCTGGAATTGCTTCATCGCCGATCGTCAACATCGGAGCGGTGAGCAACAAGGGCTTCGAACTCTCGCTTGGCCACCAGGGCGACAACTGGAACGCCACGATCACCGGGGCCCACAACACCAACAAGATTGTCTCGATCGACGGAATACAGACGTCCTTCACCGGCCCGGTCTCGAACCGTGTCGGCAACATCGTGATCAACCAGGTCGGCGAGCCGATTGGGGCGTTCTTCGGCCTACAGTCTGAGGGATACTTCAAGGACGCGGCGGACGTGGCGGCCCATGCGACGCAGACCGGCGCCGCTCCGGGTCGCATCAAGTTCGCGGACACGAACGGCGACAAGGTCATCAACGACAAGGACCGCGTCATCATCGGCAGCCCGCACGCCAAGTTCACCGGCGGCCTGGATCTCGGATACCGCCGCGGCAACTGGGACCTGAACAGCACCTTCTACGGCACGTTCGGGAACAAGATCTTCGATGCACAGAAGGACTTCTACGTCTTCCAGGATTTCGACACGAACGTGCGCAGCGACCTCCTCGCAAACTCCTGGACGCCGACCAACCTGAATGCGAAGTATCCGAGGCTGGACCGTAGCGACACGTATAGCAAGGCGATCAGCAGCTACTACGTCGAGGACGGTTCATACGTGCGCCTGCGCAACGTGCAGCTCGGCTACAACGTTCCGGCTTCGATGTCGAAGTTCCTCTCTGCCACACGCGTGTACGTGCAAGGGGAGAACCTCTTCACGCGTACGAATTACACGGGCCTCGATCCGTCGCTGCCCAACGGAAGCTTTGGTGGTTCGGCAGGCGACATCCGTGATCAGGCGGCGGGGATCGACCGCGGCGTGTATCCAAGCAGTCGCACGATCAGCGTCGGCCTCACCACCTCGTTCTGACCATGAAAATCTCACATCGGAGGGCTGCGATGAAAAAAGCTTCGAGGCAGCCAGTGCTCCTTGGCATGGCAGTCATGTTGTGCTCCGTCGGCACGCTGTACGGATGCAAGGACTTCCTAAACTCAGCGGCTCTGCCGCAAGGGACACTGGATCAGGGAACGCTCGGCAACAAGGCGGGGGTAGAAGGCTCGCTCATCGCGGCATACAGACAGCTCGACCACAGCAACGGCGTTGGGGGCGGGTGGGGAAACGCGGCCAGCAACTGGATCTGGGCCAGTGTGGCCAGCGACGATTCGTACAAGGGATCGACTGCCAGCGATCAGCCTGGTATCACGGCCGTCGAGAACTACGCGTGGTCTTCACCTGACGCACAGGGCGACCTGAACGACAAGTGGAGGGCGATGTACGAGGGGATCAGCCGGTCAAATGCCGCGATCTCGCTCCTCAAGTCGGTCATCGCCACCAAGCCGAGTGAAATATCACCGGCCCAACAGAAGTCGATCGAAGGTGAAGCGACCTTCCTCCGCGCGCACTACCACTTCGAAACCTGGAAGATGTGGGGCAATATTCCCTACTATCGTGAGTCGGATACGGATTTCCGGAAGCCGAATCTCACCCAGGCTGCAGCAATCGACGAGGTGATCAAGGATCTCGATGCGGCCATTGCCCTTCTCCCCGCTACCCCGTGGGCCGGCAACAAGGGGCGCGCCACGTCGTGGACGGCCAAGGCGTACAAGGGCCGAGTGCAGATGTACAAGAAGGACTTTGCCGGCGCCAAAACGACCCTGCAGGATGTCGTGACCAGCGGACCGTACGGACTCGAGTCGAGCTACGACAAGGTCTGGACGGGCATCTTTAGCCAGGAGAATGGCAAAGAGACCATCTTCGCCTATCAGGCTTCGGCGAATGATGGAGAGGCTGGCGGAAACAACGCGAACTTCGGCGAACGCCTGAACCTGCCCAACGGCGGAAGCAGCAGCCCTGGCGGATGCTGCGGATTCCACCAGCCGTCGCAGAACCTGGTCAACTTCTTCGGCACGGACGCTGCCTCGGGTTTACCCACGGCGCTCACGAACCCGGCTGGTTGGAATACCAACAACGCGAACGTCGACAATTCCTTCGCAGGGACAGTCGATCCGCGGCTTGATTGGACCGCTGGCCGCGACGGCGTGCCCTACAAGGACTGGGGTCCGGAGAACTCGACGTGGGTGCGCGATGTGTCCAACGGCGGTTTCTATGAGGCCAAGAAGAACGCCGCCGAGAAGTCCAGTGGCGCAATCTCAACCGTCGGGTGGCAGAACACGCAGTTGAATTCGGTGAATATCCACCTCCTGCGGTACGCGGACGTGCTGCTCCTCCTCGCCGAGGCAGAAGTGGAAGTCGGTTCTCTGTCCAATGCCATGGCGCTGGTCAATCAAGTCAGGGCGCGCGCCCAGGTGAAGGTGCAGGGGCCGGGCACGACCGCGGCCAACATGGCCGTCGCCATCAACGACCCGTCCATCACGTGGGCGAAATACAAGGTCGAGCAGTATCCGGCTGGCTCACCGTACTTCGCGACCCAGGCCGCGGCCCGCGAAGCAGTCCGCGCCGAGCGTCGCATCGAGTTGGCAATGGAAGGTCAGCGGTTCTTTGACCTTCGACGGTGGGGTGTCGCCTCAGCGGTCATTCCCGCATACATCAACGGTGTCGGTGGCGGATCGGAGAAGACCCGGAGACTGTATCTGTCGACCGCTGCGCCCTTTACGGCCACGCACAACCTCTATCCTATTCCCACCGTCCAAATCGATGTGAGCAAAGGCGGCGCGGGCGGCGGAGGGTTGACGCAGAACCCCGGCTGGTAATCGTCCGGTAGCAACAATAGAAAAGTTACGCGCACGGCACTGGGACACTCGTTCCAGTGCCGTGTTAGCGTTTACGTACCTTGATCACCTGAAGCGAATCGCCCGTATTGGCCACGAGTACCGCCTTGCCAGTGGGCGTGTTCAGGAGCGCGAGGCCGGCGACATTGCGCGGCGCCATGAAGCCACTTACGCGAGACGGCACTGCGGCGAAGTGACCCTTGCCATCGCCCTTGAGCCAGAGCCCATTTCCCGCGTCCAGCGGCGGCGTGTTCGGCTCTGTCTCGAAGAGATTCCCGGCAACAAGCAGATCCAGGAGACCATCTCCATCGACGTCCAAGGGAACGATCCCCTTGATCGGCGCAATCTGCGCCAGCGTCGGGAGCGGAGAGAGAGTGAACTTGCCGCTTCCCTCGTTGTGGAGGAACACGCTCGCGAACGTGTCGACCTGATAGTGCACGCCCTGCTTGAGTTGCGCGGGGGTGAACAGCTCTGCTATCGACGCCTTTGCGAACGCGCCATAGGTAGGGAAGCGAAGGCCAAGTGTGTAGAGCTCGTGCCCAAGCGGTGAAAGGCCCGATACCGGGTATTCGATTCCTCCCTCTTCCTGCGTGAGCACCACGTCGTAGCCACGATTTCCAGAGAAATCCGCCCCGTAGATTCCAAATTTGCTGGCTTGGGAAGTCGTGTAGCTGTGATTCAACCCGAGATTGCCCGCCACGACGTCGGGGTGACCATCGCCGTCGAAGTCTCCGACAGCCAGGCTGCTCCACCAGCCGCGAGACGCGGGGAGCCCGGTGGACGCGGTCACGTTGCGGAGTTGCTTGCCATCGTTGTGGTAAAACTGGATGGGCATCCACTCGCCGACCGTAATGAGATCGATCTTCCCGTCACCATCGAAGTCGACCCACACGGCATCAGTCACCATTCCGCCAGGTCGCGCGAGCTCCGGGGCCACCTGCTCCGTGACATCAGTGAAGTGATCGCCGTCGTTGCGAAGCAGAAAGCTTCGCGTGGGAGCCGGATAGCTCCTCGGTGTGAGACGCCCACCGACAAAGAGGTCGGGCTTGCCGTCTCCGCTAAAGTCGCCCGCGCGCACGGCCGCAGTGCTCGCGAGCATGGGCGGAAGTGCGTTCGCCGGGGCGCGCGTAAAACGGCCACTCCCCGTGTTGATGTACAGCCGTCCCTGGAGAAGGGGAGACCTCGGCGAGAGCTGATAGCCACCACTCGCGACGTACAGGTCAGGCAGGCCATCGCCATTCGCGTCGAAGAACTGCGCGCCCCAGTCTTCGTACGCGGAGTCGGCCAGCCACGGCTGGCCTTGATTCAGTTCTGCGAACCGTCCGTTCCTCTGCTGGACAAATAACTTGCCAGGCGTACCGGCAGCGCCTCCGAGAAAGACATCCTCGAGACCGTCGCCGTTCACGTCGCCAACAGCGAGCGGAGGACCTTGACGGGACGGCATGTAGGGCAGAAGCGGTTGTACGGAGTAGTCGACCTGCGTGGGTGCATGATGCAGGTACGCTAATCCCGGCAGCGCGGCGGCCTCGAACAACGCGGTTCTCGTTATCGGATCTGCCCGCTGCACAGCGGGCTCCGCATCCGACTGCTTGGCGACGATGACCCTATCCGCATCCA
Source organism: bacterium (assembly GCA_040005935.1). Lineage (GTDB taxonomy): Bacteria > Gemmatimonadota > Gemmatimonadetes > Gemmatimonadales > Gemmatimonadaceae > AG11. The sequence goes on from JBDTXZ010000207.1 coordinate 5,515, forward strand.
GATTCTTCAGCAACTGTGCACGTCCACCTGGCCAGGTGATTCGCAAGCTATCGACGCGCCGCGCGCCGCCGAGGCCGAAGTGAATGCCGTCCATGCTGGACATGAAGCCATGCACGGGCGTGTTGTAGACCTGCTGCATGCGGCCGCTCGCGTACGCGGTCAGCGTGGCGCCGATACCGTGCGTGTTGAGGGAGTCTCCCACGAGCTTGATGCCCAGCCAGTGATGAACATCGTCGGCAGGCTGGATGTTCCGATAGATGAATGCCGGCGCGTTCATGTTGTTCACGACAAGATCGAGCTTGCCGTCGTTGTCGAGATCCGCGTAAGCAGCTCCGTAAGAAACGCTGGGCGTCTCGAAGCCCCACGTCGTTGACTTGTCCGTGAAGGTCAAGTCGCCGTTGTTCCGGAAGACAAAGTTCGGAACCATGAATGTGTAGACATCCTTGAGCAGTTGGTGGACGCGCTTGGTATCGCGCATGCGGTACGCGGCATTGGCTGCGCCGACGTAATCCAGATCGTTAACAGCTTTCGGATACCCGTTGCCGATGAAGATGTCCTTCAGTCCGTCATTGTCGAAATCGACAAACAGGGCGCTCCAACTCCACTCGGTGGCGGAAACGCCTGCCATACGTCCGATTTCGCTGAAGACGACATCGCCTTCCGGAGTGATGCCGTTGTTGAGCTGAAGGCTGTTGATGTCGTAATCATCGCGCAATCCGTGTAAGCGAGCTTCGAGCATGCCGCGATACGTCGCGTTGCCCCCCACCTGCTTCCGGCGGCTGAGTGTTGCCGGAAGCATGTCGACCTGGAGGATGTCCGGCTGCCCATCGTTGTTGAAGTCCCCGATGTCGACACCCATGCCGGCGAAGCTTCCATGCTTGATG
>JBDTXZ010000208.1:0-6389 GCA_040005935.1 bacterium
TAATGATGTTTTTAAGTCAGTTGATGCTTTTCGCTTACCGATAATTAATGCGCAAGGCACCTGAAAATCGCCTCCTGGAAATGATTTCGTGTAACTTCCTGGAATAACTACTGAACGCGCCGGAACAACACCTTTCATTTCGATAAGCAGACACCGGATCGCTCTGAATCGCAGCGGCTAAGTCATCGCCATGCCGAGACAACCCTTCGGCTCTATCGATGGAGTTTGTAGCGGAATGTACGAATGGATTGCTCATTTGTTTAACGGATTTCGACTGCAGGTAGAAGTAATTTCAATTCAGCTTTTATTTGATCGGTAAACACTTCGGCTACTCCTCACAACAAAATTGAGAACTTCAAACGCAAGGGAGTAACTAATTACTCCCTTGCGCAGAAGAACCTCTGCTCTCTAATATTCCAACTGTCCATTCAGGAGCAGCACCAAGCGGTCTCCATCCGGCGCTTCCACCATGGCGAGAGGCATCTGCCCTACGTCGTGAAGCGGCGTCGCGGGATCCAGTCGCGCGCCAGTCGGCAATCGTCCCCGCGAGTCATCGGTCGTCCCGGATGCGGCACGATCGGTAGTGAGTGCCGGACCAGTCGAGCAAGCGGCGACGGCGACCAGTGTCGCGGCCGTAAACGCGCGAAGCGGAAGCGAGCGCATAGAAACTCAGTGGGCGGGAGGACGAATCGCGAAAGAGAATATACGCGCCGCGAAACCAGTCACATGGCAAAGTGGCGTGTGATTGACAGCTCTGTTACTGACCGCTGATCATTTGACAACAACGTTCACCGCTCACGGGTCGGTCGCGAAATGCGTGATGTCCGACTCCAGGGCGGTGCGCTCGATCTTCCCGCGCATCCTGTTCCGCACGCGAAGCAGCAGGAGCATCGCAACGACTCCGAGTCCTGCGACGAATCCCCACCAAAGGCCAACCGCTCCAAGGCGTGTGTAGAAGCCAAGCACGATGCTTACCGGAAATCCGGCGAGCCAGAAGCCGGCAAGATTGATCATGAACGGCGCGCGCGTGTCGCCGAGTCCGCGCAGTACGCCCGCTGATACGGCCTGAATGCCGTCGAATACCTGAAACACGCCAGCCACTGGAATCAGCGCAGCAGCAAGTGTCGCCACGGGAACGTCATGGGTGTACACCGCCGCGATCGCGGCAGGCGCAATGAGGAAGGCCGCTGCGGCGAGCATCATGAAGCCGACGCCGCAGACGATGGCCGCACCCGCGCTTTCCCTGGCCGCGTCACCGTCCCCGGCACCAGCGGCGTGACCGACGCGCACTGCGGCGGCCGCGCCAACACCGAGCGGCACCATGAAGGTGAGGCTCGCAATATTGATCGCGATTTGGTGCGCGGCCATCTGGACCGCTCCCAATACGCCCATCAACACGCCGATCGCCGCGAAGGCGCCGAACTCGAGACCTTGCTGGAGGCCAATGGGCACGCCGAGCCGCAGCATGGCCCATAATGGCGCCGCGTGCAACGACTCGCGACGCCACGGCACGAGCGACGAATGCAGTACACGCCATCCGAACACGAGTAGCAGGATCGCCATGAGCCATCGGCTGACGAGCGTCGCCCACGCTGACCCTGTCGCCCCAAGCGCCGGGCTGCCCAGATGGCCGTACACCAGCACCCAATTCAGGAAGGCGTTGGTGAGGTTCGCCACCACAATCACGGCGATCAACACACGCATCTGGCCCATCGCCTGAAGGCTCTGGCGAAGCACGACGAATGCGAGAAACGGAAAAACGCCGAGGATCGAAATCAGTACGTATGACGATGCGATCGGGATGAGTGTTGGCGGCTGATGAAGGAGCACCATCATCGGTCGCACGGGAAGTAGCGCCACGCTCATGAGCGCGCCGATCGCCAGTGCGAGCAGGAAGCCGCGCTGAATACCTCGCGCGATTCCATCACGATCGCGCGCGCCGACGCCCTGGGCGACGACAGCGTCGAGCACCATGAGCGTCCCCGACGCGGGGACGACCAGCGTGGTGAAATACAGGTTTCCGAGCGCGACGGCGGCGAGCGCTTCCGCAGACACGCGTCCCACCATGAGCGTGTCGACAACGCCCATGAGCATGAGCCCCACCTGCGCCAGAACCACGGGCACGGCGAGACGCGACATAGCGATGATCTCGGAACGACGAGGCAAGCGGGTGAGCACGTGAGCAAATCGCTGTCAGCAGGGTAGATCGAACTAAGTTATGCGCATGCTTCTTACTCGGCCGCGGTGCGGCCTCGCTCTGGCGCTCGCATCGCTGCTCACTCTCGCGACGGCGTCGCATGCACAGCATGCCGGACACGACATGACCGGCATGCAGATGGACAGTGCGTCGCAGCCGGCCGCGCACGTGATGGCACAGGCAATTCCGCTGCTGACGCGCGCTGATCCAGGCGCCGGTGGCGTCCGATCCACACAACTCGCGCTCACACAGTTGCTGCTCATGGCTCGTCTTGGTTTCTGGCAAAATCGTGGTGAGCTCAATGCCGCCCTCAACGGCGAGGGCCTGACCATGCCCAACGGTGAGCTCAACACCGGCGCGTTCGGCGAAGGATTTGTGGACCGTCGACACCCGCACACGTACATCCACGAGCTGATGCTGTCGGGCCGCGGCTCCATTGGCACGCTCGCCTACTCGGCGAGCGCCGGTCGCGGCTTCGCGCCATTCGGAACGGATGATCCGATGATGCGACCCTTCGTCAAGTTTCCAATCAATCACCACTTGTCCCAGATCCTCGAGCGGGCGGCGCTGATTGGGGCAATACGATTGGGCCCAGCAATCGTGGAAGGCGCGACCTTTGGTGGCGACGAGCCAACGCACCCGTCGTCGCTTCCGCGTGCAAGCCGCTTCGGCGACTCGTGGTCGACGCGCGCAACGGTGTTGCCTGCACGGGGCACGGAGATTCAAGCGAGCTACGCGCGTGTCGCGTCGCCCGAAGAACCATCTGGCGCGGGACTCGATCAACGCAAGCAAAGCGTTTCAGCGCGCGCAATCTCACAGGACGGAGCGCAATACCTGCTCGCCGAGTGGGCGCGCACAGTCGAGCATGATCACACCACGAATCGCGACGCGTTCGCCTACGAAACTTCCCTCGTTGAAGGGGCGTTGCGCGCCGGAGCGTTCGGTGTCGCGCTGCGCCTCGAACAGAGCGAGCGCCCCGAAGAGGATCGACTCGCCGATCCCTTTCGCACGCCTCGGCCCAGCACAGATCTGAGCATCAACGGCATCACGCGGTGGCGCGTGGCATCACTGCAGCTTGCCGCACCGAGCGTGACGGACGGCGTCTTCTCGGGGTATCCCTTTGTGGAGATTGCGCATCTCGATGCCGCCACGCGCGACTCCCGCTCACTCTTTACGCCAGAACGCCTTTACGGTACGTCGCGCTTCTGGATGCTCACCGTGGGCGTTCGGCTCCGTGCCGGCGACGCGCATCCCCGCATGGGGCGCTACGCTGTTGCGAGCGTCGCCGGCCCGGCAATCGGAACAGTGACAGGAGCGTCGTCGCAGACCCACGTGCACTGAGGGTGCGCCCTGCAGGCGGTGTCCTGTTATTACCTCTCGCCCGTATCTGATGCACGGATTCCTCCGCACCACAATCGCTAGCGCATTCGTCACGTTCGTCATCGCGTGCTCAGGCGCCGACGCGACAACGCCGGCGCCGCCTCCGACGTCGTCCTCGCCGGTGACGATGAATGTGCTGGGGGTCGGCGACTTCAAGCCAGCGCGGTTTTCGGCCGAGCTGGCCGTGCGAGGAAATACGGCGTACACGACAACGTGGGGCAACAGGGGAACCTCGAGCGCGTTCTATATCTGGGACGTGTCTGGCAACGTCCCCGCGCTGCTGGACTCCGTGATTGTCACCGGCGCGGGCACTCTTGGTGACGTCGCCATCAGCGATGATGGCTCAGTGCTCGTCGTCGCCACCGAGTCCACGGGTTCACTCGTCACGTACAGCCTCGCAAATCCGCGCAAGCCGGTGCTCCTGCGCCAGTTCACCGCTGACGTGCTGCCGCGGGGAGTTCACACCGCGGAGATCGGGCGCGTCAACGGCAAACTCTATGGGTTTCTGTGCATCGATCCGGGCGGAAGCCCTGCGCAACTCGTCATCGTCGACCTGAGTGATGCCGTCAATCCGCAAATCGTGTTTTCGAAGGCGATCGGGAATCCGTATGTGCACGACACTTTTGTGCGCGACGGCCTGCTCTATCTCGGGTTGTGGAATGACGGCGTCGCCATCTGGGACATCGGCGGCGGCGGAAAGGGCGGCACCGTTGCGGCGCCGGTCGAGATCGGCCGAGTGAAGACGGTGAACGGGGAAGTGCACAACGTGTGGTGGCTCAAGGATCCCGCCACCGGAATCACTCGCTACGCATTCATCGGCGAAGAGGGTCCGGGGTCCATTGGCAGTACGTCAATTGGCGATGTCCATGTGGTGGACGTCAGCATTATGAGCGCACCGCGTGAGGTGGCTTTTTATTCGGTGACCGGGGCGGGCACCCACAATTTTTCAGTGGATGAAGCGAACGGCATCCTGTACGCCGCGTACTACAATGCTGGCCTACGTGCACTGGACGTCCGTGGCGACCTCGGCACGTGTACCGACGCGCAGAAAACCACGCCCAAAAACGGAACCGCACCCCTGTGCGATTTGTGGAAGATGGGTCGTGAGCTGGGGGTCGGCCTCACGGATCAAAGCAACCATGTGTACGTCTGGGGCGTCCAATACATAGGCGGCGCGGTCTATGCTTCTGACATGATCAATGGTTTGTGGAAACTGCGCCCCGTTGCCCGCCCGTAGAAGTTGGTCCGGGACGTCGCGAGACAGCGACGCCCCGATTTGCTACATTTCGATGACGACCGGTCGCGCGTCCGTGCCACTGGTGCCCTCTTCCTGAGGTCGTTCGATGCTTCGCCCACGTACCGCGGCCGTCGCTTCGCTGCTGCTGCTCCCCATGGCTGCCGGAGGTTTTCTCCTCCAGGGTGGTCCTTCCCGCTCGGCGCCACGCCTGTTCGACCAGGTGCTGTCGATCGTCGCGAACCGATATGTCGATTCACTGCAGGGTTCGGCGATCATGGAGAAGGCCGCCACCGGTCTCGTCCGTGAACTCAACGATCCCTATAGCGAGCTCCTCGCGCCCAAAGCCAACGAGGACTTCAATCGCAGCGTCGGCGGCCGCTATGGTGGCGTCGGCATGTTGCTCGAAGAGCAGAAGAACACGGGGCCCATTCGCGTCATCGTGCGACAGGTTTTCCCGAACACGCCGGCTGAAGAAGGCGGCGTGCTTGAGGGCGACCAGATCGTGCGTGTCGATTCGCTCAACGTTACCGGCACCACCAAGATCGACAGCGTGTCGAACGCGTTGCGCGGCGTTCCCGGGACCACGGTGAACGTCTCCTACGCAAGGCCAGGTGTCACCGAGCCTATCAAGTTGTCGTTCAAGCGGAGAATCGTTCACGTGCCTGCGGTGCCCTACGCAACGATGCTGGGTGATCACGTCGGGTACATCCCATTACAGACGTTCAACGAAAACACGTCAGAGGAAGTCCAGGCCGCCGCCACGAAGCTCGTGAGCCAGGGGGCAAAGGCCCTCGTGCTCGACCTTCGGGACAATGGCGGCGGAATTGTCGAGCAGTCGTTGGCAGTCAGCTCGTTGTTCCTCAAGGACGGCCAGCCGATCGTGAACGTGCGCGGCCGCAACACGCCGGACGAAATCGCACGCGCGTCGAACCAGCATCTGGCCACGCAGCCGCCGCTCATCATCCTCACGGACGGAAACACGGCCTCCGCCAGCGAGATCGTCGCCGGCGCGTTGCAGGATCACGATCGCGCACTGGTGCTCGGCACCACGAGCTTCGGCAAGGGGCTCGTGCAGTCGCTGTTCCCGCTCGACGGTGGGTACGCACTGAAGATCACGACGGGCAAGTGGTATACGCCAAACGGGCGTAGCATTCATCGCGAGCGGAAGCTGCTTGCGGACGGGCGCTTGGTGGAGACGAAACCGGATTCGATGGAGACGGAAGCGGAAAAGCGGGCGAAGCCGGCCTTCAAGTCCGACGCTGGGCGCACGGTGTATGGTGGTGGCGGCATTACGCCGGATGTCATCGTTCCGGACGACACATTGTCCACGCCTGAGCAGGCCTTCTTTCGCTCCATCGCACCAAAGGCGCAGGCCTACATCACGACGCTCAATGCCTACGCGTTCGACCTCAAGTCGTCGCCGAAGAATTTCACCGTAACGCCCGAGTGGCGCGCTGAGTTGCGCCGCCGTCTCACGACAGCCGGCGTGACCATCGATCCGAAGTTCGAGCCCGTTGCCGACAAGCTGCTTGACCGCGAGCTGGATCGGCGCGTTGCGCGGATGGTGCTCGGCGA
>JBDTXZ010000209.1:0-6368 GCA_040005935.1 bacterium
GTAGGGCGACAACCAGCCCGTTGGGAAACCTCTGCGCCCTCTGCTCCTCCGCGTCCCTCTGCGGTTCAATTCAGGGCGCTGGGGCGGAGAGCCTCGACGCCGAGAAGGTACGGCACCTATCCTCGGAATGCCATTCGTGCACATGTGTCAGATAATGAACGCTTGCCACGTTGGAGGAAGATTTGCACGGTCGACCTATCGCGGCGGCTGACCCGGCATCGGCGCAATCGGCGGACCGCTGAGGTCCTCCCGGTACTTCACCACGCGCACCGTGTTCCCTACGTCCTCCATTTCGTAAATCTTCCCGCGCGCATTCTGAAATGGCTGGTGCAGCACGAGCATCAATGTCCCATCGAATGCGTGGAAGAGCATCCCGTGGCCGCTGTCGTTGCCAACCAACGGCGTCAGTTGCTCCCACGGTCCGGCGAGTTCACCGGACGTCGAGCGCGCGATTGTCTGGACATAACCGTCCCGGCCGAGATCATTCTTCATGTAGCTCGCCCAGAGCATGAGCAGGGCTCCCGTTTTTGTCCGGAACAATTCCGGACCATCCGTCACGTAGTTGTTCGCTCGCGCATTGGGTGTCATCTGCGCGTTGAGCCACGGTGCGTCGGACGCCTTGAACAAGTGAATCGGCGCGCCCGCTGCACCTGACAGGTCGTCGTTCAGCGGGATTGCCTCCATGGTGCCGTCGACCTTCTGAATCCACTCGTGCGCATAGACCATCCACGGCTTGCCCGCGCGATCGACGTACAACGTGCCGTCGAGCGTCATGAAGTTGGGCGGTGTAATCGGCGCATCCTTCTTCGTCAGGACAAACGGCCCGCCAGGTGAATCGCTCACGGCGATCATCGTCGCACGCATCACGTTGAGCCGCGTGGAATCCGTCGTCGGCAGCGGCTTCCTGGGGTTGTGCAGTGTCGTGAACAGGTAGTACTTGCCCTTGTAGGCATGCACTTCGGGCGCCCACGCGCTCACGGTCGCATCGGCCCAGCTGTCGGCGGGCGCAACGAACGCGATGAACGGCCCTTCCCACGTCGCGAGATCCTTGCTCGTGTAGTACAACGTTCCCGTGCGTCCTTCTCCGGTGATGCGCCGAGAGGCCGCGGAGTACAGGTAGTAGGTGCGTGTGGCGTGGTCGGCGATCATCCACGGATCATGCAGCTGGATATCCGGAAGACGCAGCCCTTTCTTCGGCACGGGTGGCGTGGTCGCGTCGGGGAGCGCAACCCTGCCCTGCGCCATGGCGACCGGGGCGGCACGCGATATCATCATGCCGAGCAAGAATAGACCAAACGCGCACGATGAAGTGCGAACGAATCGAGACGTCACGCGCATGGACAAAACGGGTCTCATCAGAGGGAGAATTGCGTCGACGTACGTTCTCACACAGAGTCCATGAGCGCCAGATACGCCCGATGAATGGTTGCGGCAAAAGACACTCACCATGAAGAGGTGCTATGTCAGGGCATTCTCGTCGCGACTTCCTGAAAACCACCGCCGTGGCCGGGGCCGCCGTCGCAATCGGCGAGCTTACCCTTCGTTCGACGCTCGCGGCAGCGGTGCCAGACGTCGGGGCGATGAGCGTGGCGTCGACGCCCTCGTGGGTGGACAAGCCGATGCGGTGGGCGCAGCTCACGCTCGTCGAGGATGATCCCGGCACGTTCGATCCACAATTCTGGCTCGACTATTTCAAGCGCACAAAGTCAGATGCCGTATGCCTGAGCGCTGGCGGATGCGTCGCCTACTATCCAACCGCAATTCCGCTCCACCACCGAAGCGCGTGGCTCGGCAACGGCGACGCGTTTGGCGATCTCGTGGCCGGCTGTCGCAAACTCGGCATGGTCGTCATCGCGCGCACGGATCCGCACGCGACGTATGACGACGCGCAGCAAGCGCATCCCGACTGGATTCACGTGACGGCGGACGGTCAACCGCGCCGTCATTGGGCGTCGCCGGAGATGTGGGTCACGTGCGGACTTGGGCCGTACAATTTTGAGTTCATGACAGCGGTCAAGCGCGAAATCATGTCGCGCTATCATCCTGACGGAATCTTCATCAACCGCTGGGATGGATCGGGTCAATGCTATTGCCAGCATTGCCAGGCGAACTTCCGCGCCGCGTCGGGCTTCGAGCTGCCGCGCACGAACAATCCGCAGGACCCATTTCGCCGCGCGTACATCATCTGGCGCCAGGATCGGCTCTTTACGCTCTGGCAATTGTGGGACGCCGAGGTGCGAAAGATCAATCCGGATTCGTGTGTGATTCCGAACACCGGCGGTGGCGCGGGCAGCTCACTCGACATGGTGCGCATTGGACAGCTCGCGCCTACGCTCATGGCAGACCACCAGGCGCGCAGTGGCGTGATGCCCGTGTGGGCGAATGGGAAGCGCGGCAAGGAGTTTCGCGCGACCATGGGTCGCAAGCCGATCGTCGGCATTTTCAGCGTGGGGCTCGAGGAGGCGTACCGTTGGAAGGATTCGGTACAGAGCCCGGACGAAGTGCGCCTCTGGGCGCTCGACGGCATCGCGAACGGCCTGCGTCCGTGGTTTACGAAGTTTGCCGGAAGCGTGAACGATCCGCGATGGTTGAAGCCCGTGGAGGAGGTGTACAACTGGTGCGCCAAGAACGAGCGCTATCTGCGACAGGAGGAATCGTTGGCTCGCGTGGGGCTTGTGTATTCACAACAGACAGCGTGGTTCGCGCGCGGCGAGCGAGGTGGGCGCGAGGTGGAGGATGCGGCGAACGGGTGGTATCACGCGCTCATTGAGGCACGCGTGCCGTTCGAGATGGTGCACGACCGATTGCTTGACGCAGAGCATCTCGCGTCGCTGAAGACGCTCATCCTTCCCGACATCCTCGCGTTGTCCGACGCGCAGTGTGCGCAACTGCGCGCATTTGTCGAGAACGGCGGAGGTCTCGTCGTCACGCACGAGACGTCGCTTTGCGATGAATGGGGCGTACGGAGAAAGGACTTCGGGCTCGCCGACCTGATTGGCGTGCGTTTTACGGGGCGCACCGAAGGCCCGATGCACAACGCGTATCTTCGGCTCGAGCACGATCGCGTACCAGGCCATCCATTGCTCGCCGGTCTCGAAGATGCGCCGCGAATTGTTCATGGCGTCACGCGCCTCGATGTTACGCCGACGTTCCAATTCTCGGCGTCGCCGATCACGCTCATTCCATCGTATCCCGACTTGCCGATGGAAAAAGTGTTCATGCGGACGCCGAAGACTGATATCGCGCAGGTATTCCTTCACGAGGTAGGTGCTGGGCGCGTCGTCTATTTCCCGTGGGACATCGACCGCACGTTCTGGGAGATTCTCGATGTCGACCACGGCAAGTTGCTCCGCAATGCCGTTGCCTGGGCGACGAACGAGCCTGACGTCGTCACCGTGAAGGGGCAGGGTGTGCTCGATGTCACGGTGTGGCGCCAGAAGGCCTCGCGCACGGTGCATCTGGTGAACCTGACGAATCCGATGATGATGAAGGGGCCCATACGCGAGATGATCCCGGTTGGTGCGCAGGTGGTTCGCTTGCGCTTGTCCGGTGTTCGCGCGAAGGGTGTGCGGCTACTCGTCGCAGGAACGACGCCGGCGTTTCGGCAAGAAGGCGAGTTCGTCTCCGTTACCGTGCCCTCTGTCGTTGATCATGAAGTCATCGCCATAGATACGTGAACCTGGGCCAACAGCAACAACAACTGCCTATCGCGGATTCTGCGGAACGCGCGGGAACGCGCGGATAAAGCAACTGCACCTGGCCCTTGTTGTATCTGCGCTTTCCGCGAAGTCCGTGATAGCCAGTTGCAGTCGCAGTGTCAGTTCCGTTCCGGTGGCGCCTGAACAGACTTAAACGCGGAGTTACGCGGATCTGGCGGATCGCCGCGGATCCTTGGCTACGGCTCCATTCTATCCGTGAGCCCCGTGCACAGCGCGAAGCAGCGCGTGACCTTGAACATGCTTGTCGAGAGACGGAGCGTCGCTTCAAAATCACTTGCCGCCATGCCCAAGCTGTGCCTCGAGCCCCAACTGCCTTTGCCGTCGCGCTTACCCGAAATGAAAACCACCCTCAGCAAGGCGCTGCTTCAATTCGAGTTGTTGCCCGGATTCGAGACGTCCTCGCGGAGGAAGGCATGCGCCGCAATCCAATCCACTCCATGCGAGCATCTCCTTCACCGCCGGAAAGATTGGGTACCGGAGCGTAATGCGAATCAACGCATTCACACGCTGCTGAAATGACCGCGCTTCATCCCACCGGCCCGTCATGGCGGAGTTGTAGATACTGACGAAGAGTTCGGGCACGAGGTTGTAAAACGTGCCGATGCCACCACTCGCACCCATCAGCAAACCAGCGACAAGCACCTCATCTCGGCCATTGAAAACTGCGCGCTCCGGCCGGATCACCTGCGCCATGCGGTAGAGATCGAAGTCGGTGAACTTCACACCGATCACATTGGGCAGGTCGCACAGCGTTTCGAGTTGTTCGGTCGTGCTGATCGACGACGAGAGATCCGGAAAGTAGTAGACGAGCAGCGGCAGATCGCTGCCGTGCGCGAGTGCTGAGTAGTACCGGTGAACATCCGCGAAGGGAAACTGTCCCGACAAGGGTGGCAGGCTGCTGATCGCATGCGCGCCCGTTTTGGCTGCGTGTGCCGAGAGCGCCAGCGCTTCGGTGAGCGAAGCGGCGCCGACGTGGACGACGACGTGCCGGTCGGCAGGCGTGCATGCGACGGCCGTCTCGACAATCGCCTGACGTTGCTCGATCGACTGGAGCATTCCTTCGCCCGTGGTGCCGCACACGTAGATGCCGTGAACGCCCGCGGCATAGAGGCGCTCGAGCAGACGCTCGAATGCCTCGGGCACAAACCGTCCGTCGTTGTCCAGGGGAGTGATCGTCGCCGGCAGGATGCCGTGGAGAGAAAGCGTCACGGTGTCGTTAGCCACTGAAGTGTGAAGCGGGCAAAAGTGATGCGTTCATACGGCGACGTCGCGCCGCGCTCGAACAATAATCCAATCGAGCTGTTCGGAAGGGCGACGAGACTCGAATATGCCGCGGGCCCTGTATGAAGGACGCGTGACACGGGCCACGTGTCGCCCTCGTCGTAACTGAGTCGTACCGTCATCCGCTCGCGCTTGGTGCTTGCTGGATTCACGAAGAGCACGCGATTGCGATCGCCCGTTGTCACACTCGTCAGGCGAAGAATGCTGCCTTGCGCCGGAGGCTCGATCAGCGCTCGATCGGCGTGCGTGGCCGATAGCGTGCGTCCGCCATCGTCGCTCGTGGCGATCATTCGCCGGTTGTCCGGCTTAGGCGGATGATTGCGCATGTTGAGCATCAGCCGTCCGTCCGCCAGTTCCACCACCTGGCTCTCATTCGTGCCGGCGTCGGCGCTGGCGCCAAGACTCCAGCTCTTGCCGTCGTCGTCGCTGAAGAACAGATGCGAGCGATGCACCCCGGCCTCCACGTGGTTCGCGGGAATGACGAGGCGTCCGCTCTTCGTTTGAATCCCAATGCCGGGGCCTGTCGCATACCACGTCCAGTCGGCGCGTTTGACGCTGGCCGTTATGTCGGAAGGCGTCGACCACGTGATGCCGTCGTCGTCGGACTTCATCACCCACACCGTGCGACTCGCGCGGCTTGTCCCGGCGATGATGTCCTTCTCGCGATCGGCGCCGAGGTTGCGTGTCGAGAGCAGCCAGATGGTGCCGGTTCTGGTATCGATTACCGGACACGGATTGCCAACGGTATTCGGCCCGTCGTCTCCGATGACGACGATTGGCGACCACGTCGCGCCGCCATCGCTGCTTCGGCGCAATAGAAGATCGATGTCGCCAGCGTCACCAGCGCCGTTACGACGCCCTTCGGCGAATGCGAGCAACGTGCCCTTGGGCGTCGCAATCACGGAGGGGATGCGATAAGCGCTGTAGCTGCCCTGGCCGGCGACGTATACATCAACGAGCTGTGGTTCAGGCGCAGGTGCTTGCGCCTGATGACCGCGGCCCACCGCGCAGGACGTGAGAAATGGAATGGCGCACCAGATCACGGCACGACGACAACTCTCTTCAATAGATCGAGGAAAGTTGTTCATGTCATCGAGCGAGTGTCGGATCAACTGCCTGGATCCCCGATGGCCTGTGCGGAGCATGGTAGGTCCCGACATTCGCTTCGCTCATGCGGGATGACATATCACAGTAGCGTGCGCCAACCTCAACGTGGATGGACACGAGAACATCAGTGCACCGTCAGCCCAAGTGGGGCCTCGCTGTACCGAGGCCGGATGAGCAAAACGAGAATCACCGAGAAGACTGCAACGCTCGCGAACACGCCGAATATGCCGAACAGCGGCACATGCCGATCGCGCAACGCGC
>JBDTXZ010000210.1:0-6361 GCA_040005935.1 bacterium
TGTTTGCTACAATGGCGGCGATCGGACTCGCGTTCTGTGCCAATGAGCGCTACCGCACTCGCATCGCATGGTGGATGTGCGCGGTGCTGATGCTCGGCTTTTACGGAGCGTTCTGGATCGGCAGGCCCTTCATGCCCGCACTGACGACGCCGAACGCGTACGCCGAAGTCACCCATATTGTCATGGCTGTTCCTGCTGTTACTGGTTTGCTCATCGCTTGGCCGGAGTTCCGCCGATGAAGATCGCAACAACGCTGCTGCTCCGTGGCAACGCGCTCCTCGCCCTGCTCGCGTTTGCTCCGGCAGTCGCGCAGCCCACGCAACGACAACTGCTCTCCGGCACCGGCAGTGACAGCACCGTGCCGTGGGACTTCCGCGTGAGTGGCGGGCGGCAAGCGGGCCAGTGGATGACGATCCCCGTCCCCTCCAATTGGGAGATGCAGGGCTTCGGCACGTACCACTATTCGAACGACTGGTCGCCGCCTGCGCCCGACAGCATCGGCGAGTATCGACACAGTTTCGCGGTGCCCGCCGGGTGGGCCGGCAAGCGCATTGACATCGTGTTCGGCGCATCGATGACCGATACCGACGTGCGCATCAACGGGCAGGCTGCCGGCCCGATCCATCAGGGCGGCTTTACAGAGTTTCGCTACGACGTCGGCAAGCTGATTCGGCCCGGCCAGCAGAATCTGCTCGAGGTGCGCGTCAAGAAGTTCTCGTCCGACTCGTCGATCAATCGTGCCGAGCGTCGTTCGGATTTCTGGTTGTTCGGTGGAATCTTTCGGCCGGTGTGGCTCGAAGCCCGGCCAACGCAGAACATCATTCGCACTGCGCTCGACGCACGCCACACCGGCGAGCTCACGGCATCGTTGTTTCTCGATGGCATCACGAGCGCGGACCGCGTGACTGGACAGGTCGTGCGTCTCGACGGCGCGCCCGTTGGTCCGTTGTTCTCAGCCGCTATCGCATCTGGCGCGGACAAGGCAAGGCTGCATACGCGCACGCCTGGCGTTCGCGCGTGGACGCCTGAGACGCCCAATCGCTATCGCGTTCATGTACGCCTGATGTCGCGCGGAACCGTGGTGCATGAGGCAACCGAGACCTTCGGTTTTCGCACCATAGAAGTCCGGCCGCACGACGGTGTGTATGTCAACGGCACTCCCGTGCGCATCAGGGGCGTGAACCGTCACTCGTTCTGGCCCACAACGGGACGCACGACGAATCACGCACTGAGTGTCAGCGACGCGCTGCTCATCAAGGAGATGAACATGAACGCGGTGCGGATGTCGCACTATCCGCCCGACCCGCACTTCCTCGACGTGGCAGACTCACTCGGTCTCTTCGTCCTTGATGAGCTCACGGGTTGGCAGGCCTTCGTGAGCACCGCCGCCGGAAAGCCGCTCGTGCGAGAGCTCGTTATCCGCGACGTGAATCATCCGTCGATCATTTTCTGGGACAATGGAAACGAGGGTGGTTTCAATACTGCGCTCGATGCCGATTACGCGCTGTGGGATCCGCAAGCGCGCACCGTGCTGCATCCATGGCAGAACTTTGGTGGGATCAACACCGCGCACTATGAGGCGTATGGATGTTGCGCCGGATCGTCGTTCGGCGGCGATGACCTCATGATGCCGACGGAATTTCTGCACGCGCTGTATGACGGCGGCGGTGGCGCTGGCCTCGACGACTGGTGGAAGCTGATGGTCGCACATCCGCTGGGCGTCGGCGGCTTCATCTGGGCCTTTGCAGACGAAGGCATCGTACGCGCGGACCAGAATGGCAGAATCGATGTTACAGGCAATCGCGCGCCGGATGGACTCGTCGGTCCATATCGCGAGAAGGAAGGAAGCTTCTTCACGGTCAAGAAGGTGTGGTCGCCGGTGTACATCGCGTGGGGCGACTTGAACCGCTTGCCGTCGACGTTCACGGGCACATTCCGCGTCGAGAATCGTTATGACTTTACCGACTTGCGTCAGGTGCGCTTCGCGTGGCGCCTGATGGACTTTCCGTCGGTGTCGACGTCCGCGCTCGGACATACGGTTGCGTCCAGTGGCACGATTGCCTCGCCCACGGTTCCGCCGCGCGGTGTCGGCACGCTACAGCTCTCGCTGCCCCGTGACTGGAGCACGCACGACGCCCTCGCGTTGACGGCCACCGATCAGTATGGCCGAGAGATCTATACGTGGACGTGGATGACGAAGGGCGCGGCGACGATCGCGGCGACAGCGGCAATGACGGCAGCGCCTGCCGCGTCACCGGCAACCGGCGAAAAGGCCAACGGCGTCATCACCATGCGCGCGAATGGCACGGAGGTGCGCATCGACAGTATGGGGCGCTTGCAGCGCGTGACGAGCAACGGCCAACTCGTCTCGTTGCGTGATGGTCCTCGATTGGTGTCCGGCCCCGCGACACTGACGTCGCTGAGCGAGCGCGCGGACGGCAATGACTTTGTCGTCGAAGCGAAGTTCACGGGTGAGCTCCAGCGCGTCGAATGGCGTTTGCAGTCCAACGGATGGTTGAGTCTCAACTATGCCTACCGAGCAGGATCTCAGCCGCGCGATTACCTGGGTGTGACCTTTGATTACCCCGACTCGCTCGTGACCGGAATGCGCTGGCTGGGACGCGGGCCATTCCGCGTGTGGAAGAATCGCACCGGTGGTGTGGAGTTCGACGTTTGGCACAAGTCGTACAACGATGTGATGACCGGCACCGAGTGGAAGTACCCGGAGTTCAAGGGCTTTCACGAAAACGTGTATTGGGCGACGCTGGAAACGCGCGAAGTACCCATCACCATCGTGACGGCCACAAACGACGTGTTTCTGCGCGTGCTCACCCCGCACGAGCCAACGGCTCCTGGTTCCGAGCCGGGCGGGACACACATGGTGTACCCACCGGGCGACCTCTCCTTCCTGAACGGGATCAGCCCAATCGGAACGAAGTTCGCGGGGCCCCTGACCATGGGGCCGAGTGGGCAACCCAATATTGCGATGCGAAATAGCGGCGCGTCGTATGCAGCGACCATCTGGTTCAAGTTTGGGCAGTAGTACTGCTGTCAGTCCTCGTGATATAGGCCACTCGTTGAGGCATGGAGTCGTTGCATGACCAAGCCTAAGGCACCCACTCGAGCGAAGGTGTTGCGCGCGCCTGCCCCGGTGTCGACAGACGCCACGCTGGCGTTCGGCCGCATCATGATTCGCGGCGGCTTGCAAAGCATCTCGACGACGATTCAGGAAGTCGACCTTACGCTGACGCAACTCGGCACGCTCATCCTGTTGCAGCATCGTGGTGCGCTGTCGGTGTCCGACGTTGCGGCGCATCGACAGCTCTCACTCAGCGCGACGAGCCACATGCTCAGCCGGCTCGTGGAGCGCAAGTTTGTCGTGCGCACGGAAAATCCCGAGGATCGTCGCCAGAAACGAATCACGCTGGGGCCCGAAGGCGCGAAACTGCTCGTCCGTTTCGATCAAGGGCGCGAGCAGGCGCTCGTTCGCCTGTTCCGCGACGTGCCGCCATCGTTGGTGACCGAGCTCGACGACACGATCGCCCGCGTGCTGACATACCTGTCCAATTCGCCGCCCGGAACCGTCGGCCGTTGAGGGCGCGCTCACAGTGTCGTCACACAAGCGTTCATTTGGCCTTTTACTTCGATTGATGCAACTATGAGATCCATGCAACAGACTGGCGCACGATGCCTGAGCAGGCGCGAATGGCTCGTGCTCGCAGGCGCCGGTGCGAGCGCCGCGGCCATGTCCTGCGTCACGGGCTCGCGCGGACGCACTCAGAAGGACGTGTACCGCCGCTTCACCGAAGCGTTTCGCGCTCCTCCCGTGTTACAGCCAACCACTGCGGACGCCGACACCGATTACTTCGACCTCGTCGAAGAAGCGCGCGACATCCAGCTCACGCCTGGCGCGCTCACGCGAATCTGGGGGTACAACGGACTATTCCCTGGACCGACCATCTCGGTGACGAGAAACCGCCGCGCCGTGTTGCGTGTGCACAATGCACTCTCTGCTCACACGGCCGTTCACCTCCATGGCGGCAACACCGACTCGGCGTCAGACGGCTTTCCGACTGACATGATCGAGCCTGGCGTCCATCGCGAGTACGCCTATGCCAATCGGAGCCGAGCGGCAACGCTGTGGTATCACGATCATGCGATGGATCACACTGGTCGCAACGTCTACATGGGGCTCGCTGGACTGTACCTCATCCGCGACGCAAACGAAGCCGCACTGCGTTTGCCTGCCGGCCAGAACGAGTTGCCTATGATCCTGCAACAGCGGCGCGTTACGCCAGGTGGCGAGCTTGCTTATCACGAGGGCGATCGCATCGGCGTGGGTGGCGACATCACGCTCGTGAACGGCGTACCATGGCCGCTGATGCAGGTGGCCGCTCGAAAGTATCGCCTGCGCATCCTCAACGCGTCAAACGCCACTTCCTACCTCGTGAGGCTGAGCTCAGGCCAGCCGCTGATACTCCTCGGCACTGATGGCGGTCTCCTCGCGGCACCCATCGAGTGCGCGCAGGTTCCGATTGCGATGGGCGAGCGCGCGGACGTGATCGTGGATTTCTCGACGCTTCCGGTTGGCAGTTCTGTCGACTTTGTGAACGCAGCCAACGCCGACGAGCCGGAAAGCATCATGCGCTGCAACGTCGTACGACGCGAGCGCGATGATTCCGAGGTGCCGTCGCGCCTGTCGACAATCGACGTGCTCGCTCCGCAGCACACCGCGCGGACGCGCGTGTTCGCGTTTGGCGGCAAGCTGTCACGGGCATTTCCGCCCGTCAGCTGGGCAATCAACGGCGAGACGTTCGACCCCGATCGCCCGATTGCAACCGTTCGTTCGGGAGAAAGTGAAATCTGGACGTTCGAGAATCATGGGATTGGACCGTTGGGCATGCTCCATCCCGTCCATGTGCATTTGTCCCCTTTTCAAGTGCTTCGCCGAAACGGCGGGCCACCCCTTCCGCACGAGGGCGGCTGGAAGGACACGGTTGCCCTCGCGCGAGGTGAGCGCGTGGATGTCATCGTGCGGTTCGATGGTTTTCGCGGACGATACCTCATGCATTGCCACAACCTCGAACATGAAGACCACGCGATGATGGCGCGGTTTGATGTCCTGTGACGCTGCGGCGCGGTGCTACAGTGCGCGAAGAAATACCATCGGGTTCGCGAAGCCGTAGTGGATATCGGCGCCGAGTCCGATGGATCGGCGGCATTCCGCGAGCCGGCGATGCGTGTCGGGCGCCCAGCTGCGCGACGGCGTAAAGTGCTCGATCTCGCGCTCACGCAACCACCGCCGGATGACCGACACTTCGCCCATCTTGTTGTTGGTCGCATTCCAAAGGCGCGACACGTAGTCCGGATGAAAGATGTCGTGAATGGAGATGGGCGTTCCTGGACGCAGCGTGGGCAGCAACTCCGCCAGATACCACTCGGCAAACTCGCGCGAATGATCGCAGTCGATAAACAGGTAGTCGATCGGCTCCGTAAGATCTGCTCGTCGCACATCCCCGACGTGGAAATGCCAACGCCCGTCTGCGAGATCGGTTGGCAGGTTACCGAGGGCGTAGTCCACGATGTCGTAGGAGTGCAGCGAGCCTGTTCCGTTGTCGCGCAGCGCGTGAAGTATCCACGAGGTGGACCAGCCACCGCTTGCTCCAATCTCGATCACTCGCGCGGGACGTTGCTCGCGCAGCAACAAGTACGTGATCTCGGCCTCGATATCGTCGAGACCAGGATCCATCGGAACGATGCCCGACTTGCCATGGAGCCGGTGCGTTGCTCCCATGCCGCCGATGTCGAGCAGGCCGCCGCTGAGCCGGAAGATGACTCCGCGCGTCCGCCGCAGACGGACGTGCCGTGCGTACAGCGACCGCTGGTAGTCGCGGACTCGTTTGAGGTCGGCGGCGTAGCGGTGGTAGAGCGTGCAGATGCGGTCAGCGTCCAGATGGGAATGAGACACATCCGGCAGGGGGCTTACCGTCATCGGTGCGGGCGCGACAGCGATGACATCGCCGCGCTAGTGGCCCACCGCCTGGTTCGCCGAACAGTTGGCCGTTTCATCATGTGAAATTGTGATGCGGTGACGCCGTCCACTAGTGTTGGGAGCCAACGTTCGTTTTCTCTAGAGCATGAGCGCGGATGCCCGCGGATTACTCCTTGGCAGACACAGATCCAGGTGCACCCCTCACGCACCAACGACACAATACGCCGGCTGATTCGTCGGCGAACCCGAACGACGCTCCACTCTCGTGAAGCAGGTTCAAAAGGCTGCCTCTTATAGCGCCGCCGAAGTCTCCCTGTCTCGCGATCATCGCGCGGTGCTCGAAGGCGGGCCGGCCGCGGAGTTGTAGCC
>JBDTXZ010000211.1:0-6358 GCA_040005935.1 bacterium
AGGGCCATGGCACGCGCACGCGTTTCCGTGACGTCGCGCGCCACGCTCAACACGCCAATGATGCTGTCGTCGTGCCTGATCGGCGTGTTGGTCACCGACACCCTTCGTCGTTCGCCATCGGGACGGCGAATGCTGCACTCGAACCGAACGGCATTGCCCTCGAGCGCCTCCTGGCACTGCTCGAGCATCACGGCCACATCGTCCTCAGCGATCACCGAACGCACGCCGTGACCAAGGAGCGAGTCCCGCTGCCGGCCGGTCAGTTCGTACGTTGCGTGGTTGGCAGACGTGAATGATCCATGCACGTCGAGGGTGTAGATCGCATCGGTCGCGGAGTCGAAGAGATTCCGGTAACGGCTCTCGGACTGCGCCACGGCGTCGCGCGCGCGACGCTCATCGGTAATGTCGTGAAGCGATGCGACAATTCCCGTCACCTGGTCCAACTCACGGAGTGGCGCCGTTGCAATCGCGACGGTGCGGCGCTCGCCGTCGGGGCGGACCACCACCCCTTCGTAATTTTGAGGCTCGCCGGCGAACGCCCTCTCCTCGTGCTCCCGGACGTCGGCACGTTGATCCTCGGGTATGGCACTCGCGGTCGGCATCCCGATGATATCGGCGCCGCGGCTCAGCAAGTCGCGTGCGGCAGGATTCGCGAACGTGATCTTGCGGTCACGGTCCGTGATGACGATTGCGTCGCGCGACGTTTCCACCACGAGGCGATGCCGCTCTTCGAGTGAGCGATGCTCCGTAACGTCATCGAACGTCACGACCGCTCCGCCGAGTGGATGCGGGGCCGCCGTCAGGTTGAACACTCGGCTGCGCGCGCGATCGTGATGGGCGCCGCGTTGCACGGTGCCCTGCGCGATGGCCGCCAGATGCACGCATTGTTCGCACGGGGCATCGTCGCCGAAGAGCGCTGCGTGGAAATCCCGTCCAAGCAGCGCCTCCTCGGAATCAACGTTCATCAACACCCGTGCTTGCGCATTGGTGCGCTGAATTCGACCGCGCCGGTCGAGCAGCACCATGCCGCTGCCGATGGAATCGAATGCGACGGCCCACTCTCGCGTCGCCTCAGCAACCTCCTCGAACAACCGCGCATTCACGACGGCGACCGACACCTGATCGGCGAGTCGCTGGAGAAACTCCGCGTCGTCATCCGTGAATGGTGCGGCGCGATTGAACACGGAGAGTGCTCCGACCGGTCCCTGAACGGAGAGCAGCGGCACAATGATCGTGTTGCGAATCTGTGTCGCTGCCGCACTTGGCAGGAACATGTCGGGATCGTCATGCACGTCGTCCCGGATGATGCTCGATGCAGAGCGCACGGCGCGGCCGTTCATGCTGCCGTGCAATGGCATCCGGCTGCCGACGAGCGGCTTTCCGACGCCCACGCCAGCCGTGATCTCCAGAAAATCGCCACGTAACAGCGCGATCGTCGCGCCGTCGGTCCGTAGCAGCGCCGTCGCATGTCGCAGGATGAGCTGCATCACGCGATCGATGCGCAGCGATTCGCCCACCACGCGCACCACGTCGGCCAGTGCTTCGGTCTGCCTGCGTTGGCGCAGACTCTCGGTGTACAGTCGCGCATTGCTGATGGCGGCGGCGGCCTGCGCGCCGATAGTCATCAGCAAGTCAGCATCTGCAGCAGCGAGCGGCACGTCATTCGCCGCGTTGACGACGATGACGCCAACGGTTGTTGGACCAAGAACGGACGGAACGGCGAGCGCTGCTCCCTCGCGCGCCGGTCGCTGCGTGGCCGCGGCCTGCCGCGCCAGTGCGCGAAGTGCCGATGGCGTATAGATCTCGTCGAGCTCCTCGCCACGTCGACGGAGGACGCGTGGCCAGATTGCATTGGCGTCCGCCGTCATGACGACGACTGTCTCTACTGGAACCACCGATTCGATCTGCGCGGCGAGCGAGCGAAGAATGGTCGGCTCATCGAGCGAGCGCGCCAGGAGCACGCCAACATCGTGCAGGCTCTGGAGACGACGCGCGCGACGCTCCGAAATCTCCATTAGCGATGCGTGCTCGAGCATCCCGGCGACCTGCTGCGCAAACAGCTCCACCGTACGAATGCGCGTGAGCGATGGACGGCGACGATCCGCGGGATCGTCGAGCACCAGCGTGGCCATGAGCGTCCCACTCACGGCGCGCAGCGGGACGAGCAGCGTATCGTGAGGCGACCAGTCCGGATCGTCCGACGGTTCGAGCGTACTCGTCAATCCGCCGGCGAACTCGGCGATCACCCATGGATCGCGGCCGTCG
Organism: bacterium; assembly: GCA_040005935.1. GTDB lineage: Bacteria > Gemmatimonadota > Gemmatimonadetes > Gemmatimonadales > Gemmatimonadaceae > AG11. The sequence continues at coordinate 2,266 of JBDTXZ010000211.1, forward strand.
AGATAGTAGGAGTTGCTGATCCTGAACCGCTCGACGGACGCCAGGCGTCGCTTCCACACTTCGCCCGGCAGCGGCGCGCGACGCAACGCCGCATCGTCTTCAGCCGACAGGCCTGCCGTGACGATGACCGTTGCGTTGAGGTCCGCATCGCGCAGCGTGATCGTCACGCGGCCAAATCCCACTCGGCGAATGGCTTCGACGAGCACGCGCAGCTTTGCGTCCATCGTCGGCGCACGCTCCACGTCGCCTAGTGCTTCGTGCAACAGCAGGAGATGATCGCGCTCCTGCTGTAAGAGCTGCACGGCTTCGAGCGGCATGCCGCCAGCCAACGCCGCAGCAAAGCTTCCCCCATCGGTGGGAGTCTTGACGTCGATCGGAAGCCGGTCGTTTCTCATCGGCGCGGTAGCGGCAAATCCATCCGGGCCTTAGCGCCGTGGAACAAGCAGGTGTGCGGCCAGCGGTTCGACCGTGAGTTCGGCAGGCGTGACGCCAAGAAGCTCGCCGTCCGCCTGCATCGGCAATACGGGATCCGTTTCGATGCGAAACCGCGTGCCCTTCTTATATAGTAACGCGCGGTCCGGCCGAAAGTCTCGGCGCGTCACGCGCCACATGATGCGCAACGCGTCCCAGAGATTCGACGGCGAGAAGATGCAGCAGTCGAGCATCCCATCATCGACGAGGATATCGGGGCCGAACGCAATACGATTCTCCAGGATCGCGCCGAAGTTCGCGAAGAGCACTGCTGCGGCGCGCCGCTCGATGACCTCGCCATCGACTTCGACGCGAGCCACAAAGAAGCGCTGAAAGATGACGGCCCGCAGCGCCGCCCGCGTTGCCATGATGGTATAGGCAAGGACGCCAAGGCGCTTCTTCATCCACGTGGGCGTTTCAGCCACCATCGACGCATCGATGCCCACTCCCGCCGCGACAGCGAATCGATGCCCAAGCACGACGCCGAGATCGATCCGCCGAATGTCACCGCGCATGAGCGCGGGCACGGCGCGCCCAACACTACGTGGAATCCCGAGTGCGCGCGCGAGAAGATTGCCCGTGCCACCCGGCAATACGCCGATCGGTACTCCCGATCCGGCAAGCGATCCGGCGACCTCCATCGCTGTGCCGTCACCGCCGAGCGTAAAGACGATATCGTAGCTGCGACCGACAGCAACTCCGATTTCGCCGGCGTGTCCAGCGCGCTCCGTGAGCATGACGTCACACGTTGCCCCCGCGTCGAGAATCGCTTGCCGCGCTTCGTCGACATACTGTCCTCCGCGCCGCGACGCGGGGTTGGCGATGAGCAATGCGTGCGTCAGAACGCCCAGGACCGGAAAACGGAGACACCCCACTGCTGCGGCGTCGCGACAAAGCCGCGCACCCTGTCCGCGCCGCACCGTAAGGCGCTCGCGGCGGGCTCGCGTCCCGCGCGGAGCGCGAGCCGGTCTGGTGCCGCGAATGGAAAGCGATATTCGAGCTTTCCCTCGATCGCGTTCACGAATCCGTTGAGTCCCTGCTGCGACGCGTCTTCACTTCCGCGAAGCTGACACAGCCCCGTGCTGAAACTCAGGAAGAGTCGATCCTTGATCTGCTTCTCTCCTCCCAGTCGGGTGCTGTACAGAAAGCTGCGCAGCGGGCTCGACGCCGTGCCGTCCGCCACACTCAGCGGGTCGATCGCGGCGCCCGATTGAATCTGGATAAGATCAACGAAACCGCCGAGTTGATCACGCAACGCTCGGCTGACTGTCGCGTTGACCGTTGGCAGCAGAAATTCGACGGCGCGCTGCGACGCCGCGACGTCGAGCCCTCCCTGTTCGAAACTCGGCCGACCCGTGACGAGATAACTGACCATGTCCGAGGGCGACAAATACGCGTCACTACTCGAGAGCTCGAGCGCCGGCTGCGGATAGAAGTTGCCGAAGATCCGCGCCTTGATGCCGATGTCGGCGCGACTGCCTTGCTTGACGTTGTAGAGCGCGGAGACGTCGATTTCAGGATTGAAGTCCGGCGTTCCGAAGAATGTGATGCGTCCCGTTTGCACCTGGAACTCGCGCTGTACTGCCGTCAGGTCGAGCGTGTAGGTGCCGCGATCGGCACTCAGCGTTCCGCTCAATGCGAGTTTGTAGCGCGCTGAATCGGCGCGACCCTCACGGGCGAGTGTCGATCGCGTGGTCTCGCGATCATCGCGCGCCCGGGTCACGTTGAGCGACCCACCCAGCTTGATACTCGCCTCGCGCGAGCGCAGCCACACGTCGTCGCCAAGACGAATGGAAACGCCGTCGAGCCGGAGGTGCTCGACGAGCGCACCAGGCGGCTGCGGCATCAGCGAGCGATTGCGTGCATCCGTCGTGTCGAATAGCTGCGCGAAATCTTCCGGCGTCAGGTCGACGACTTGTTTCCGAATGAGCTCGGGAATGTAGATCGTACCGCGATCCACAGTCACCGCGCCGGAAAGCGTCGCGGCATCGGGCGTTCCGGCCAGTGTGAGCCCGGACGCGCCTGTCGAGACGTCGAGGCGCGCGAGGCCACGTTTGTCGATCGCGCGGACGCTGCGCGCGTCCATCCTCAGGTCGAGACGCAGATTCTTCGCATCGCGGAAGACCACGGAGCCCTGGAGCGACGCCTCGCCACCGTTGATGGGAGTGGTCAGGTGCAGCCGGTCTACCGTCAGCGAATCGCGCGCTGCGTCGACGTTAATCGTTCCGTCAATCCTGGCGAACTGCACGCCGGCATCTGGAATGTCGATGCCGCCGTCGCGAACGGTCGCGATGCCACCAACGTGCGGGTGGTCCGGACGACCGCTGAGCACAAGGTCGAGCGCCAACCGTCCACTCGCGTTGCGCAACTTGGTCGACAGCGCTTCGACAAGTGCGAGATCGACGCTGTCCGCATGCACGCGTCCGTGCAGGGAGTCCTCCGTCGCATGCGCGGAGAACACGCTGAGCGCGATGGGATAGCTGAGCGTCGCGTCGAGAATCGACCGACCGCCACGTAACACGTTGGCCTCGAGCCCAACGCGATGTGCTTCATACGCACCAGCGACGGACACCACTTCGGCCGATACGCCCGCGTACTTGAGCGCGTGTGCGGCCGCGCTCAGCGTCATCGTCGGTTGTTCGCGCGTGCCTGATGCGCTCATGTCAAACCCGACGTGGCCGTTGAGCGCGGTCGGTAGCTGCGCAAACAGCCCGACGTCGCTCAGTGGCAGGGAGTCCGCGCGGAGGCGCATGCGCACCGGCGCGCCAACTGGCGCGTCGAGAAAGCCGACAATCCGCGCACCCACCGCATTTGCCAGCACGAGTGTGTCGAGCTTCAGGTCCGTTGTCGAACGCAGGAAGTTCGACGGCTGGCGCAACGCCCAGCGCGAGAGGCCGATGAAAAGATTGAGCGTGTCCAGTCGCACGGTGGTCGTATCGTGCGAGGACGTCCAATCCCCCGCAGTGCGTAACCGGGCACCATTCTCGGCTTGCGCGCCAGCAGCGAAGCGCGCGCGGCCGGCGTCGAGAATGTTGGCGGCGAAAACCGCAGTATCGACGCGGACTCCGCCCGCAACAACGGTATCTGCACGAACGAGCAAATCGCCGGACATGTGTCCAAACTCGTCGCGCACGGCCACTGTGCCGGCAATGCGGCGCGCGCGATTCCCACTGACGTTCAACCCGGTGCCGATCAGAGTGCCGCGCACGTCGAGCGAGTCGAGCCACCCGCGAAGCACACCGCGAAACGCCAGCGATCCCGCGAGCGTGTCCGGCGTAACAGCTTTGCCGTCCCTGTCCGCCGAACGGCCTAAATACCGCCGGAGTCCGCCGAGCGAGTCGACATCGAGCGCAAGCAGGAGTGAGTCGAGGCCAGCGGCGCGCGTCAGACCAAGCGTCCCACTCGCACGCAACGCCCCGGCGTCACCGTCCGCGCCCAGCGTGTCGACGTACAACACGCCATGATCGAAACGACCTCTCGCCGCGCCACGCGCGATGCGCATGCCGTCGACGCTCGACGTATCGAGCCGAACCGCGAGCGCGCCGACGAGATTGGACAGCGAATCACCTGTAAGATCGACGTCGAACGTGCCGCCGAGTCGCGACGATGGAGTCGTGCGCCC
>JBDTXZ010000212.1:0-6331 GCA_040005935.1 bacterium
CTGGCGGCCCATCAGCCTTGCGCGTCGAGCAGGGACACTTTCGTGAAACGGTTGAACGGGATGCAGGCGCGGTGCGCATGTCGTTCGACTATCAGCTTCGCCCCGGTCCCACGACGAGCGCTAACGCGAGGCTTATTCTCGAATCAATGGGTCTCTAAGACGACTACGGTTCAGATACAGGTCGTCATCCCGCACGAGCGGAACGAGTGGGTGGTATCTACCATCGTGGCGCAGTGAACCGCCCACGCGCGACGGATCGCGCTTCTTGGAGTGTGAGCGTCGCGTTGAGAGTGCAAGCGATTCGAGTGACTCGGTGTGTCCTCCGTGAGGGGCGCTCCGTAGGTCTCTCCCTGCCAAGGAGCAATCCGTGGCTTTCCTTGTCGCTCACACGCTTGCCTTGCCGACTCGATGCCTCCTTGCCGTCGCGCACCCTTCGAGAGTTGGCCACGCCAGTAGCCTTTTTGCCGTGATCTCGAGTCCAACTCGGCGACGCAGCCGAGGTGGATACGAGTCAGACAGGACCGAAAAACCCATCCGGGAGCGCTCCACATTCCCTGAAGGCTGCGGGCTACAGGCTGCGTCCTGAGCGGCTGGTCTCCTGACAGGTCTCGGACGAGCCGTTGCAATGGGGCAGTCCCACTCTTCGCCGCACCAGGCGTCGGCGCACACGACGCAAAATGAGGCGCCGCCCCTAGATTGGCGTCCGCAGCCTGCGCGATCAACCGTATTCGGGGTCGCGTTGTCACAGGGGGCACATGGAGACGGACAACACCCTGCAGCGGGAGCGAGCCCCACACCTCGCGGACCAGCGCGCGCTCGTCGAGCGTGCGCGCAGGGGGGACGCGTCTGCCCACCGTGCACTGTACGACGCCCACGTCGATCGCATCTACCGGCTCACCTTCCGCATGACCGGCCGAGACGACCTCGCGCGTGAGCTCACGCAAGACACCTTCGTCCGCGCGTTCGCGGGGATGCAGGGATTTCGGGGAGACGCCGCATTCGGAACCTGGCTGCACACGATTGCGGTATCGGTGACGCTGAACGAGCTCAAACGCAGAAAACGCGAACACGCTCGCCAGGCGCCACTCGAGGAGGCGCTGACGATAAGCCGCTCAGCGCCGCTCTCGGACCCCGTATTACGCGATCGCTTGATGAAGGCCGTGGACGCACTGCCCGAAGGATGCCGCACCGTGTTCATGATGCACGACGCAGAAGGATTCACCCACGAAGAAATCGCCGCCGCGCTTGGCGTCACGCCCGGTACGTCGAAAGCACAACTCTCTCGTGGTCGCGCGAAGCTTCGCGTTGCGCTTGCAGAATTCGCCGAGGAATGGAAGCCATGACCGATTTTCCAACGTTCGACGACAATCACGGTGGCCATGACTTCGGTGAAGACGCCGACGTCGTTTTGCCAACCGATCCCGAGTTCGACGCATGGATTGCGGCGGCCGCACCAGCGTTGAACGTCCCGCCCACTACACCGCGTCTCGATATGTGGGATGCGATTCAGGCGGCGCAGCAGACATCATCCGCCGCGCAAGCCGGTAGCATTGCCGGTGTGACGTCCCTCCGTCGCCCACGCTGGCTCATGCCAGTGCTCATTGCCGCGGCGCTGCTCATTGGCGTGGGCATCGATCGCTACGCGATCCGCACCACACCCGAACCACGCGTCACCAACCCGCAAGCTGTCGCATCCACGCCAACACAACCACGCGCCGGCGCTGCACGCGACTCGACGGATCCGTCCGGACTGTACAGGCTCGCTGCTGTGCAGACGCTCACGCAGGCCGAAGCGCTGTTGACGGCGTATCGCGCCAACGACGTCGCCACACGAAACCCGGCCGCCGCGCGACAGCTCGGCACCTGGGGCCGCGAAGTACTCAGCAGCACCCGCCTGTTGCTCGACTCACCTGCAGGCGACGACCCGACGCTCCGCCCATTGCTCAATGACATCGAGCTCGTACTCGTGCAGATCATCCGTCTGTCTGGCGCACCGCTCGACTCGAGCGAGCGCGTGCTGATCGACGGAGCCATGCGCGAGCGCGCGCTTCTTCCACGTATCCGTTCCGCGGTTCCCGCTGGCGTCGCCAGCGCCGCGTCCGACGAATGAGGACATCCAATATGACCATCACACGAATGCTCGGCGCAACGATATGCGCGCTCACCATTGCCTTCGCGTTGCCTGCCTCGCAGGCCAGCGCGCATGCCTCCCGCACGTACAGCCCCACATCGATCAACGGCCATCAGTCGTTGTCCTCGCAGGCGCCAGCGCCGTGGGTCGATGACGACCCCGCGGACTCGCTGTACCGTGTGGCGCGTGAAGCGCTGAACCGGAATGAGTATCACCGCGCCGCAGCGCTGTTCGAACAAATCACGACGCGCTATCCAAAGTCCGCGTACGCCGGCGACGCCTATTACTACCGCGGCTTCGCCCTCTATCGTGCCGGCGCGGAAGATGACCTCCGCAAGGCGCTGGCTTCGCTCGACGCGCAGCGCTCGAAGTTCCCGAAGGCGCGCACCATTTCCGATGCGAACGAGCTGCGGGTGCGCATTCGCGGCGAGCTCGCCAAGCACGGCGACGTCGAGTCAGCAGAAAGAGTAGCATCCGCCGCATCGCAGGAGCCGACCTGTCCGCGCGGCAGCGGTGAGCGTGACGACAACGAGAGTGACATTCGCACGGCGGCGCTCAATGCGCTGCTACAGATGGATTCCGAAAGCGCGCTCCCGATCATCAAGCAAGTACTCCAGAAGCGCGATGCCTGCTCAGCCGCGATGAGGAAGAAGGCCGTCTTCCTGCTTTCGCAGAAGTCGTCCTCGGAAACAGAGTCCGTCCTGATCGACGTCGTCAAGCATGACCCGAGCCGAGATGTTCGCGAGAACGCGGTGTTCTGGCTTGGCCAGGTGCATACGGACAAAGCTGCATCGGCGCTCGAGGACATCGCGACGTCATCGGCGGACATGGGTCTGCGCGAGAAGGCCATCTTCGCGCTGAACGAGCAGGGCACGGCGCGGGGCTCGGCGCTCATTCGACGCCTCGCGGACGCCTCGGACACACCGGCCAAGGTCCGCGATCAGGCCATCTTCTGGCTGGGTCAGCGCCACTCGAGCGAGAATGCGGACTTTCTGCGCGGCCTCTTCGACCGGCTGAGCAAGAACGACGCAAATGATGGAGTGCGCAAGAACGTGCTGTTCTCGCTCTCGCAAATGCGGGGATTCGGCAATGACAAATGGCTCCTGAACGTCGCGCTCGACAACTCGCAGAGTGACGAGGTTCGCAAGCACGCGCTCTTCTGCGCCGGCCAGGCAGGAATTCCATCGAGCGATCTCGTGGCGCTCTACGACAAGCTCTCCGATCGCGAACTCAAGGGACAACTCGTCTGGGTGATGTCTGAATCACGCGATCGCAGCGCGATCGACAAGCTCGTCGAAATCGCGCAGAAGGACAAAGACATCGAGATGCGTAAGAAGGCGATCTTCTGGCTCGGACAGAAGAACGACCCGCGCGTCAAGCAGATGCTCATCGACATCATCACCAAGCCGTGACTCTTATGCGCACACGAAGCACGTTCCTTACGGCCGCGCTGGGCGCGATTGCGCCACTGATGACGGCCCACGCGCAAGCAACGCTGGCATCCCGCGTCGCGCAGGTTCGAGATGGCGTCGTCCACATGCAGTTCGACGGACGCCCTGGCGTCTGTGGCGATGGGAAGACGATGGTCGGCTACCGGCAGGCGCTGTTCGCACGCGAGTATACCAACTTCGGGCGCTGGACCGATCGTCGGTGCACACCCGGCCCCCTTCGCGTGTCGCTTACCGTTGCAGGCGGTGAAGTCACGCAACTGCAAACGCAGGTCGGTGGCGTATGGCCCACAACAAGCGCCCGCGTCGCCGACCTGGGAACGGTCGCGTCACGTGAAGCGTCAGCATACCTGTTCTCGCTCGTGCCGCGATTGGAATCTGAATCAAGAAAGGAGCGACTGCTCCTGCCAGCAGTGCTGGCGGAGGACGCCGTTGTCATTGCGCCGTTACTCGCGCTCGCTCGCGATGGTTCGCGCCTGGAATCCACTCGTCGGCAGGCAGTACAATGGCTCGGCCTCCTCGGCGACGCGACCGTCATACCGCAACTCGTCGCATTCGCCAAGGAAGCGTCGGACGACGAGAGTGGTGACAAGCCAGGCAAGAAGGGGCTCGCGAGCTCCGCGGTCGCGGCACTGAGCTATCTCGATGATAACGCCGGAATTCCCGCGCTCATGCAGCTCGCGCGCAACGCGCCACTTGGTACGCGACGCAACGCCGTGTTCTGGCTTGGACAGAATGGCGATCCGCGCGGCCTGCGCACGCTGCACACCGTCATCGAGGACACCAAGGAGGATGATCGTGTTCGCAAGCACGCGATTTTCTCCCTCGGTAACAGCGACGAGGTGCCCGCTGCGGAACGCGAGTATCTCCGTTCTGTTTACACTCGGCTCGAGAGTGATCAGTTGAAGGAGTCCGTGTTCCAGGCCATGAACAGCGACGAGCAGGCTGGCGGCCGGTGGCTCGTCGAGCGCGCCCGGGATTCGCACGAGTCGGTCAAGCTGCGCAAGAGCGCACTCTTTTGGGCCGGCCAGCGAGAAGGGACGTCGACCGCCGATATTGTCTCGCTGTATCGCGATATGGACGACACCGCGCTGCGCGAACACGCAATTTTCGTCTTGTCGCAGCGGCAGGACGACGCGTCCGTCGATGCGCTCATGCGCATTGCGCGCGCGGACAGCGACAGTCGCATGCGCGGCAAGGCCCTGTTCTGGCTGGCACAAAAGCACGATCCGCGCGTCACGAAGCTCATTAGCGACATCGTGCTGAAGTGATCATGCGCACCTACTCCATCGCGCGGTGGGGTGTCGTCGCCCTCGTCGCCATCGCTCCGGCTCTCCACGCCCAATCACTCGCGAGCCGTGTGAGCGCGGTCGGCAACGGCGCAGTGAACTTTCATTTCGCCGCGCGCGCTGGCGTGTGTGGCGACGGCAAGAACTTCATGCGCATCGGACATTCGTACCATGGCAACTGGTCGAGCGACGTCCGCTCGGACAGGTGCGATGCCGGCCCGGTGCAGGTGCGTTTGACGGTCCACGATGGCGACGTCGAGCGTGTCGAAGCGTGGGCCGGCACCATGCGAACGCGCGAAGGCAAGGATCTCGGTGAAGTGTCGTCGAAGGAGAGTGCACAATACCTCCTGGGCATCGCTGCACGCGCGAACAGCGGCGCGAGTTCGAAGGCCATCCTGCCAGCGGTGCTTGCGGACAGTGTCACGGTGTGGCCTACGCTGCTCGTGATTGCGCGAGATTCCGCGACACGGTCGCGCGCGACTCGGCAGGACGCGGCCTTCTGGCTCTCACGATTTGCTGCGAGTGCGCTCGCCGGCAAGGGCCACGACTTGCTCGACGATGACGACAACGACGATGAGAGCGACAAGGAAAGCCTGAAAAAGCACGCAGTGTTCGTGCTTTCGCAGTTGCCGCATGGCGAGGGTGTACCGGCGTTGCTCGATGTCGCGCGGTCCAATGCAGATCGAAAGGTTCGTGGCCAGGCGCTCTTCTGGCTCGGCCAGAGTGGCGACGCGAGGGCCTTCGCGCTCTTCGAGTCCCTGCTAAGGGGATAACACGCAGGGTGGATTGCGGCAGTCTGTCGTCCTGAGCGAAGCGAAGGACCCGCACGTGCTGTCGCGTGCTGTTGTGCAGCTCGCCGCCGGAGCGTTTCATCATCGTGCATCCAGTAAGGGCGCGCAGTTCGTAGAAAGAGCATGACGACCACTCCGCGACGCGTCTTCCTCACCGGGAGCACCGGCTACCTCGGCCGCGCAACCAGCGCGGCACTGCTCGCCCGCGGGCACGTCGTCGATGCGCTCTGCCGCGCGAGCGCGAGAGAGAGGATCATACCGGGCGTATCGCCCATCATCGGTGATCCGCTCGACGCGCGCAGCTACGCGGAGGCACTTAGGCCTGACCACGTCGTCGTGCACCTCGTCGGCACCCCGAAACCAGAACCATGGAAAGCCAAAGCGTTCGAACGGGTCGACCTCGGCTCGGTGCAAACACTCTCCGCGGCGACGTCGGTGTCACAGGTAGCGCACATCGTCTACGTCAGCGTCGCACAGCCCGCTCCCACGATGCACGCGTACGTTGACGCGCGACGTCGGGCGGAGGCGGTGCTTCATCACTGCAATCTGCCGCTGACGATTCTTCGGCCATGGTACGTACTTGGACCGGGCCATCGCTGGCCCATCATGCTCGCGCCGCTCTATTGGGCCGCAGAACTCGTCCCATCCATGCACGACGGCGCCCGACGACTT
>JBDTXZ010000213.1:0-6317 GCA_040005935.1 bacterium
CATCTCGTCGCTGTAGAACGGCCATCGTGAACGCGGTGGCCGTTGTTCATCCGGCTCGCGCCGTCCACCTTGTGTGAGTGAAAGAGCCACGCCCGATCTGGACGCCATCCGCCGCGCAGCGGGAACGCGCCAACGTTACTCGATTCATTCGCGACGCGGTGCGGCCACTTGGTGGTGCGGCGGCCGCGGTCGTCGATTCACCGTCGCTCTACGAATGGTCTGTCGCCGAGCGAGAGCGCTTCTGGCCCGCGGTCTGGCAATTCTGCGGTGTGATTGCCGACGAACGCGGGGGGCTGTCGCAGTGGGATGCCGTCCTCATCGGCGGAGATCGCATGGCGCCGCCGGACCCCACGCTCGGCCCTCGCTGGTTCCCTGGAGCGCGCCTGAATTTCGCGGAGAATCTGCTTCGCTATCGCGACGATCGCGACGCATTGGTCCTCTGGAACGAACAGGGTGCCGCGCGACGACTCACCTTCGCTGAGCTCGCAGACGCGGTCGCGCGCTTTGCGTCGTTTCTGCGGAGCGCCGGCGTTGGCATAGGCGATCGCGTCGCGGGGTTTGTGCCAAACGTGCCTGAGGCCGTCGTCGCGATGTTGGCCACCGCCTCCCTCGGCGCCGTCTGGTCCTCCTGCTCGCCGGACTTCGGGGCACTCGGCGTCATCGATCGGTTTGGGCAGATTGCGCCGAAGGTCCTCGTGACGGCCGATGCATACCGGTACGCCGGAAAGCGCATTGACTCACTCGCGCGCGTGCGTGAGTTCCTGCCGTCGCTGCCGAGTGTGGAGCAGGTCGTCGTGATTTCCAATGGCGACGGCGGCGAGCACGCGCTGGATCAGGTCGCACACGCGGTATGGTGGCGCGACGCGTTGAGGCTCGATGTCGCCACACCTGCGCTCGAGTTCGAGCGTCTGCCGTTCGACCACCCGCTGTATGTGATGTATTCGTCTGGGACAACGGGGCTGCCCAAGTGCATGATACACGGCGCGGGAGGCACCTTGCTCCAGCATCTGAAGGAGTTGGTGCTGCACACCGATCTCTCGCGCGACGATCGCATCTTCTACTTCACGACATGCGGCTGGATGATGTGGAACTGGTTGGTGTCCGCCCTCGCGGTAGGCAGCACGGTTGTGCTCTACGATGGCGCGCCATTGCTGCGCGGTCGGCCCATCCTGTGGGACCTTGTCGAAGCGGAGCGTGTGAGCGTCTTCGGCACGAGTGCAAAGTGGATCGCGCTCACCGAGAAGGAAGGAACGGTGCCGCGCGAGACGCACGATCTGTCGGCGCTGCGTGCCATGCTGTCCACGGGCAGTCCACTCGCTGCGCAGAGCTTCGACTATGTCTACGCGCAGGTCAAACCGGATGTGCGACTGAGTAGCATCAGTGGAGGCACCGACATCATCTCATGCTTTGCACTCGGCGACGCAACGCAGCCGGTGTATCGCGGCGAGCTCCAGACGCGAGGCTATGGAATGAACGTCGCCGTGTGGGACGACGACGGGCATCCAATTGTCGGCGAGGCCGGTGAGCTCGTTTGCACCGCGCCATTTCCAAGCATGCCGATCGCATTCTGGAATGATCCTGACGGCGGCAAATATCGGTCAGCGTATTTCGACACCTGGCCGGGCGCGTGGCGCCATGGCGACTGGGCCGAACTCACGACGCGCGGCGGGCTCATCATCCATGGTCGCAGCGATGCGACGCTGAATCCTGGGGGTGTCCGCATTGGAACTGCGGAGATCTACCGGCAGGTCGAGTTCATGCCAGAGGTGGTGGAGAGTGTCGTTGTTGGCCAGACGATCAATGATTCGCGCGGCACGGACGTTCGCGTCGTCTTGTTCGTGCGTCTGCGCGAAGGATTGGTGCTCGATGACGCGTTGCGCGTGCGCATCCGGCAGCAGATCCGAGAGAACGTCACACCGCATCACGTACCCAGGAAGATCGTCCAGGTGGCCGACATTCCACGAACCATCAGCGGAAAGATCGCCGAGCTCGCTGTACGCGACGTGGTGAACAGACGAGCCGTGAAGAACGTGGACGCGCTCGCGAACCCAGAGGCGCTGGAGCTGTTCCGGAATCTGCCAGAATTGTCATCCTGAGCGAGCGAAGCGGCTACCGCGGATCTGCATGTGGCGGCACAGGTCTTCGCTTCACTCACGACGACAAGTACTTTCCGTCAGCCCTTGCATCGGAGCACCAGTATGGCAACCTCGACGCTGGAAGTGGAAGCGCCTTCGCATGACACGTTCCCGATCAACGGAACCGATTACATCGAGTTCTACGTCGGCAACGCGAAGCAGGCGTCGGTCTACTACAGGTCAGCATTCGGATTTCAGCTCGTCGCATATCGCGGCCCTGAAACCGGTTGCAGAGATCGCGCGAGCTACCTGCTGCAACAAGGGAAAATTCGTTTTGTTCTCACGACGGCGATTCGTCCCGACTTGAGTGACGACGCGAAACGCATCGCCGATCATGTGTACACCCATGGCGACGGCGTGCGCGACATTGCGCTTTGGGTAGACGACACACGCGACGCATATGCCAAGGCGGTTGAGCGCGGTGCCGAACCTGTGCAGGAGCCCACTGTCCTGCGCGATGATGACGGCGAGATCGTCATCGCATCGTTCAAGATCTATGGCGAGACCGTTCACTCGCTCGTTGAACGCAGGAACTATCGCGGCCTGTTCATGCCAGGCTTCAAGGTCGCGCAGCCGCGCTACGCACCACCAGACGCCGGGCTGAAGTACGTCGACCACTGCGTTGGCAACGTCGAACTCGGAAAGATGAATGTGTGGGTCGAGTTCTACGCGCACGTCATGGGTTTCCGGAACATGCTGACGTTCGACGACAAGACGATCAGCACGGAGTATTCATCGCTGATGTCGAAGGTGATGGCCAACGGGAACGACCGCATCAAGTTCCCCATCAACGAGCCGGCACAGGGAAAGCGCAAGTCGCAGATCGACGAGTATCTCGACGCGTTCAAGGGACCCGGTGTGCAACACATGGCGCTCGCGACCGATGACATCATCCGGTCGGTGACAACGCTTCGCGATCGTGGTGTCGAATTCCTGAGCGTGCCGACGACGTACTACGAAGAACTCCAAGGCAGGCTCGGCAAGATCGATGAGCCGGTTGACGAGTTGGCGAAGCTCGGCATTCTCGTCGATCGCGATCCGGATGGTTACCTGCTGCAAATCTTCACGAAGCCAGTGCAGGACCGCCCAACGGTGTTCTATGAAATCATCCAGCGCAAAGGCGCAAAGAGTTTTGGCGCCGGCAACTTCAAGGCGTTGTTCGAGGCGATCGAGCGCGAGCAGGGGTTGAGGGGAAACTTGTAGTGTTGTCGTCCTGGGCGCAGCGAAGGACCGGCGGTATCAACCGGTCGACGCAACACGCTGTCATCCCGCAGGAGTGAGCGTAGCGAGCGAGTGTCGGGATCTACCGGACGATCTCGCGAAGCACGCCGCGGTTGGACGAACGGCAGATCCCGACATTCGCTCCGCTCATGCGGGATGACATATCACGACAGCGTTACGTCCACCGGTTGGATTCACACCTGCACTACAGCTCGACAACGGCTGCCAATACACAGATCATCACCATGCCCTACTATCACACGCTCGGCCAGATTCCACGCAAGCGTCACATCGCGTTTCGCAGACCCGACGGTGGCTTGTACGCCGAGCAGCTCGTTGGACACGAGGGCTTTACGGGGACGTCGGCGCTGTTGTATCACGTCCATCCTCCAACGACTGTGACGTCTGTAAAACGGCTCAGCGAATGGACACTCGAGGCTGACACCGACCGGACCCTGAAGCACCGGCATTTTCGCACGTCGCTGGCGAAGTCCGGTGGGAGCCCGACGCTCGACCGCATCCCGCTGATGTTCAATCCCGATGTGGCGATGTTGTACGTGGAGCCGACGACTGAAGACGAGCACTTTTACCGCAATGCGCAGGCGGACGAAGTCGTCTATGTCTCCAAGGGCAGCGGCATACTTGAAACGCAATTCGGTGACCTTCCTTTTCACGAAGGTGACTACGTCGTCATCCACCGCGGCATCATGCATCGCTATCGCTTCACGGCGGGAAGCGAGCAAGCCAAGCTGCTGATCATCGAAGGGCGTGGGCACATTCGTCCGCCGAAACGGTATCGGAACGAGTTCGGTCAACTCATCGAGGGCGCGCCGTATTCGGAGCGTGACATCCGCATACCGCGCGAGTTGAAGACGCACGATATCAAGGGCGACTTCCGGATCCTCGTGAAGCAGTACGACGGCATCAACGAGGTGATGCTCGATCACCATCCGCTCGACGTGATTGGGTGGGATGGCCAGTTCTATCCATGGGCATTCAACATCCAGGACTTCGAGCCTATCGTGGGCCGAGTGCACCAACCGCCTCCGGTTCACCAGACGTTCCAGGGCGACGGGTTCGTGATCTGCTCGTTCTGTCCGCGGCCGTTCGACTTCCATCCCGAGGCGATTCCCGCGCCGTACAACCACAGCAACGTGGATTCGGACGAGGTGATCTACTATGCCTCGAGCGAATTCATGAGTCGCAAGGGAATTGAGTTCGGGTCGATTACGCATCATCCAGATGGCATTCCGCACGGCCCGCATCCAGGTCGCGCAGAAGCGTCGATGCATGCGAAAGGCACCGACGAGTATGCGGTCATGATGGACACGTTCAGGCCGCTCACGATTGCGAAGCGGGCGCTTGATATCGAAGACCCGACGTATTATCGCAGTTGGGTCGACGCGCAGCACGAAGGATTCAACCCTCCCACCACCTGACGTGACTGCTATTTCTACCGTCGCCGGCGCGTGCGTGCCGGAGACGCTGCGCCCCATTGATACGGCGAAGCTCGTCCCTGAACTTGCACGCCATGGTAACGCTGGCGTCTGGGTCTATCGCTACACCGAGGCGACGTCAGGTTGGCGCCTGAGTATTGCAACCTTTGCTGAGCCGGGTTCGCGCAAGTTGTCGCTTGGCGGATTTCGAATTGCGCCGGAGGCGCGCACGTCGTCGCCCGGTTTCGATAGCGATCGCGAAGCCATTGGCTTGGCGATGGGCATGGAGGAGAAGGTGTACTGGTCGCGCCTCATGCACGTTGGCGGGCCGCTCGCGCTGCGCGACACGAGTCGCATCGTCGGCGGAAAATGCGTACTCCACCCGACGCCGGACGCGCGTGTCGGACAGCCGCGCGACCGCGAGTTGCTCGACTTTGCGATCGCGTGCTTTCAGGACGTCGAGGCGCGCGCGGGGTTCAGTCTTACGACGGGTCAGGACCTGGGACACGGAGTGATGTCGGACGGTGTGACCAGTTCGCTCGAGTATCTCAACGCGCGATTCACGGGCAGCGTCGTGGTGGACACTTCGAAGCCGACCGGTGAGGGAAACTTTTTCGTGCTCGCCGGCATGTTGCGCGGCGCGGATGTGTCGGTTGAGCATGCGACCGTTGGATTGATCGGCTGTGGCAACATCGGCATGCATGTCCTGGGTCGCCTGCGGGAACGTGGCGCTGCGATGATTGCCCTCGAATCCAGCGCCACGCGTCGGGAGGAGATCGCGGCGCTCGGCATTCCTGTATTCGCGCCAGAAGAGAAGGAGGAGTTTCTTCGTCGCCCGATGGATGCCGTTGTCGTGAATGCGTCGGGCGGGTCGCTCGATTCGCAATCGGTGGCGCTCATTGCTGCCAATGACCGTCTGCGTATCGTATGCGGGTCGGAGAACCTCGTGATGCCGGATCACGCGGCGGGGAGCGAAGCGCTTCGCGTCGCGCGCAAAGCATACGCACCGACGGAACTCGGTGGCATGATGGGCTACCTCACAGCGGTCGAGGAGTATCTCGCGCGAGGTGAGGGTGTGCCATTCGACGTACAGACCATGATGCTCGCGGCGAAGAAGCTCGACGCTCCGAGTTATGAGGCGACGCGCCATGCGCGCGAGGTTGGATTTGCGGTGAGCTTCGAGGACGCAATGCGAGTGGTCCGTGCCCGTGGCCCGTCGAACGTCGCGTAAGCGTTACGTTCGACAACAAGTTGGCACTTCGTCGCTGCGACGCCGTACGGAGGACGCGACCCTCCTACCAGTCGACATGCGCGCAGCGACTCCTCTCTTTCTCTGGCTCCCTGCTATCGCCGTCTCGGCGCATCTGTTCGAAGAATTTGTCTGGCCTGGTGGATTTGCCGCGTGGTATCGCCGGTATTGGCCGCAACGCGCGGCAAGCGTGACGACGCGGCTTCTCGTTATTGTCAACGTCATTCTCGTGGCGCGTGCGTTACTGCCACCACTGCTCGGCGCAACGGCATACGC
>JBDTXZ010000214.1:0-6307 GCA_040005935.1 bacterium
AGATCATCGTCACGGCGCTCGACCATCACGCGAACTTCGTCCCGTGGCAGCAGCTTGCGCTGGCCCGCGGCGCGGCGTTTCGCGTGTGTCCGCTGACGGACGACCAACACGTAGACCTCGAGGCACTCCGCGCGCTTGTTGGCCCGCGAACGAAAGTCGTCGCATGCAGTCACGTGTCCAATGCGGTGGGCACGGTGAATCCGGTGCGAGAAATCGCCGCGATCGCGCGCAGCGTTGGCGCGCTCGTGGTGTGTGATGGGGCGCAAGGCGCGCCGCATCTGCACGTGGGCTTCGATGAGCTCGACGTGGATTTTTACGCGTTCAGCGGACACAAGATGTGCGGGCCGATGGGCATCGGTGGGCTCATCGGACGTCGGGCGATTCTGGAGTCCATGTCACCGTATCAATTCGGTGGGGACATGATCGAGTTCGTTCGCGATGATCACTCCACATGGAATGTGCTGCCGCACAAATTCGAGGCAGGCACGCCGAATGTTGCCGACGCCGTTGGGCTAGCCGCGGCATGCGAGTATCTCGATGCCATCGGAATGGACAACGTCCTGGCGCATGAACGCTCGCTTGTGCGCCTGGCCACCGACCGCCTGGCGCAGATCGACGGTGTCAAGATCTATGGTCCCCCGCCGGAGCAGCGGAGCGGCGTGGTGAGCTTCACGGTGAGCGACATCCACCCGCACGATTTGGCAACCATCTTTGACCAGGATGGCGTATGCATCCGCGCCGGGCACCACTGCGCACAGCCGCTGATGCGCAGGCTTGGGGTGTCCGCAACGGCGCGCGTGTCATTTTACGTCTACAGCGACGAAAGCGACGTTGATGCACTCATGCAAGCGCTCGCCCGTGCGAAGGCGCTCTTTGCGGCACCCGCGCTCGAGCACATCGAGTCGAAACGTCTGTCGTCCTGAGCGCGGCGAAGGACCGGTGGTTTGATTGGTCAGCGCAACACCTCCGTCCTGTCATCCCGCACGAGCAAAGCGCGCTTCGGGATCTATCATCGCGGCGCTGTAATTCGGCCATGCGCGACGTATCGGGGATCCCGACACCAGCGTTCGCTCGCGCGGGATGACAACGTGGCGTTGCGGTCACCGACTGAACTCACCACTGCGCTTCGCAACTAACAAGGCAGTCCGTGGCCTGGTTCAGGCTGACCGCTCAAAACTCGACGCGCGGCGCGGTCTGGTCCGCGCCCACTCGCCCCGCGACGATATCCGCCCTCGCATAGTTCTCGGCGCGAATCGGTGAGCCGGCCAGCCGCCGCATCAGCGTCAGCTGGCCTGTATGCGTGAGCGAGTCTGCAACCGGCCCCTGAAACAACTGCTCGACAGGCCGTCCTAGCGGTGCGTCGCTCGCGAGGTATCCGTCGAACTTCTCCAGCGCGCAAAAGAACCGGTCGCAGTCGACCGGCCATCCTTTCGGCGGCACGTCACTCCATCGATGCACGCCTTCCGCAAGCGCCAGCGCCCAATCGAAGAGATCGCACATGTGCGCGAGTATCTCACCGGCCGAGCGCGTGTCGGGCGCAGCGCGAAATTCGCTGAAGTGGTCTGGCGCGTTCCGGACTGCCTTTCCTGCGCGATAAGACAGCACAGCGATCGTGTGGCGGAGAAGCGCGCGTGATGGATCGGAATGCCCGTTTGCTGGCATGAATCGATTGGTGATGGGGGCTCGGCGACGTTGCTACTTCGTGGACACAGCGACCTTGAACGCCAGATAGCTGATGCGCTCTGCGGGACCGAGCATCATCTGGTGCGGCGTACCGGCCGGAATGACGACGACGTCGCCGGGCTTGATGCCTCCGCGAAATCCGCCCTGAATGACTCCGCCGCGCCACTCGCCGCTCGTGGTTTCCTTCGCGCCATCGGTGAAGCCGCCGGTGAGCATCGTCGCATGACCAGACTGCACGACGAAGACGTCCGTCCACTGCATGTGCAGCTCGACCCCGCCGGAGCTATCGCGATGCGTGAGCGCATAGGTGTAGCCGGATCCAGTGCCCAGCGCCGCAGTCCGCGCAATCCCGGGTGTCAGTGAATCACCAATCGCCCGGAGTCGTTCGGCGGTCACGATCGTCGCGGGAGCGGCGGGCGTCTGGGCGACGAGTGATGTCGAGGACAGCACTGGCAGCGCAGTGAGAAGGAGTATCAGTCGCATTGTCATTCCGGTCGGCTGGGGGGTGATACCCGTTAATAAATCATCATGCGCGAGAACACGCAGGGAAACGCGGATGGTCTTAGTCGGCGCATGGGAGGTCCGCCGAGAACACCGACCCCTGTCCGGGCACGCTGACGGCGCGCAATTCTCCGCCCATCCCGCGCGCCAACTCTCGGCTGATCGCGAGACCGAGTCCCGTCCCTTCCACCGTCCGCGTCAACGCGGGCTCCAGTTGCACGAACGGCTCAAAGATGGACGCGAGCTGCTCTGCCACGATGCCGACGCCCGTATCGCGCACCTCGATGCTGACACGCGAATTGACCGAGGTTGCCGACAGCGTAATGCGACCACCACTCGGCGTAAACTTCACGGCGTTGCCGAGGAGGTTGATCAGAATCTGTTCGAGCCGTTCGCGATCGGCGATGACGGTGAGCAGTTCGGTGGGCGGGCGGTACTCGTATGCAATGGCGCGTGTGCGCGCTTGTGGCTCGATCACGCCCTCCATGCGTTCGAGAATCTCGTCAACGCGTAGCTTGCGGAGATCGTAGCGCGTGCGGCCGGCCTCAATGCGACAGAAGTTGAGAATGTCGGTGATGAGTTCGAGCAGGTGTTGCTGGTTTTGCTTGATGCGCGTGAGGTCGCGACGTTGATCGTCGGTGATAGGGCCGCGAACGCCCATCGCGAGCAATTCGGCGTAACCGGCAATCGCGTTGAGTGGCGTGCGGAGCTCGTGACTCATCGTCGCCAGGAAATCACTCTTCGCTCGATTCGCCGCCTGCGCAGCCGCGTACAGACGTGCGTTATCGATCGCCGTTCCCGCGCGCGTCGCGATCTGTTCGAGGGCCGCGAGCTCCGCATCGCCGTAGACGCGACCTGAGTCGGAATACACAAGGGACAACGCACCAAACACCTGCCCGCGCGCGCTCATCGGCACGCACACATATGACTGCGCTCCCAGTGCCAGCAACATCTCGCGCTGCTCGTCTGATCTCGCGTACTCGAGAATCTCGTTCAGTTGGATGTGAGGCGTGACCTGCGCGACTCCGGTTCGCACTACTTCGCCGACGCCACGATCTCCAGGACGGTACGGATACTTGGTCCAGAGCTCACGCAGTATCAGTTCCTTGGCGGGATCTACATGCGTGGACGATACGCGGCGCAGTTCTCCTGAGGCGTCCATGAGATCGACGCTGCAATAGTCGGCAAGCGTCGGCACAAGCAACCGCGTAACCGCCGCAAGATTCCATTCGTAGTCGAGCGAAACACCCAGGACTCCGAGGGCGTTGTCGAGCGCAGAATGGCGGTCGCGACTCAGGTGTTCCTCATCGATTTCATCGAAGACGCCAACCCACTCGCTCACACGATCGTTTTCGCGAATCGGGACGGCGCGCGCGCGATACCAATGGAATCGGCCGTCGGCATGCCTGATTCGATATTCGGCGACGTACGGCCCTCCGCGCGCCACCGCTTCGCGCCATAGGTCCACGACACGATCGCGGTCCTCGGGATGAATGGCGTCAACCCATCCGGAACCCCGCAACTCTTCAGTGGTTTGACCTGTGAGCTCGTGCCATACCGGCATGTCGTTCACGGCGCCCGATGGATCGGAGCTCCATACCATGACGGTGCTTGCCTCGACGAGCGCGCGATATCGCGCTTCGGTGCGGTGGCGTTCGAGCTCGGCACGCTGCGCCATCGTGATGTCCTGCGCGAAGGCGGCAACACCGCCTTCGGCTGTTGGAACACACCGGACTCGGAGCCAGAGATCCACCTGCGGGAATGGCGCGTCGTACTCGACGACTCGCTGTTCCTTCTGCGCTCGACGGGTCTCCTCTTCGAATGGTGTTCCGATCACGATGGGTACCGATTCCCACACGACGCGCCCTCGCAACTTGCGCGCATCGATGCCGAGCCGACGCAGCAGGGCGACGCCAGCCTGGTTGATGAAATGTGGTCGCCAGGACACATCGAATACGAACATGGCGTCGGTCATCCCATTCGTCGCCTGCGCAACGCGGAGTTGCTCGCGACGCAAGCGATCAACCGTGAAACCGAGCGCCATCGAGACGCCGACATACAACACCACCGAAACGACCTCCGGCAGGACAAGCCCGGCCTGAGGACCAGAGGACCGCAGCATTGCCGCCCAGACCGCCGCCGCCAGGAGCGATGCCGCCGTGACGGGTCCAAATCCGAGGCGCCACGCAACGAACACACTCATGACCCAGAGAAGCAACAGGCTCGTGTCGCTGAGGGTGTCGCGAAAAAACACCGTCAGCGCGGCCGCGAGGAGTGCGGTCGCGATTGCCTCGCCGTACAGCAGGAATGGTCTCCTGCTGTGCACGGGAAGCGCGCGTCTCTTTCCCGACCAACGGCGAGGCCTCACGTCAACTCTGTCTCGGTGGAGTCGACTGCACGATCAGTCACTGCGTGGCGCAGGCGCGCCAACAACGTTCGGCTCGTACACATACGTTCGCCCACGCGTCTCGTCGAATAAATATGCCCGTCGTTCGGGAACGGTTGCACGAAACCGCGCGTTCTCGGCCTCTCCGCGGTCGTGGACGACCCAAATGCGTTCCGCCGTGGGATACGCCACGTTGCGTACAAACGTCACGTGGGTACTATGGGTTGGCGAGTAGCGCACGAACACGACGGCTTTCGGATCGTGAATCGTCGAGAGCAGTCGATCGAATCGGTTGAGCGCAATTCCGTCAGAAACATGTCGCGCGCGAACAATGCGGAGCGCCATGCTGCCCGGCAACGCAAACACGACCGCCCCCGCAACGAGTGCTGGCGCCCATCGCGCCGAGCGCCAACTAAAGCTCGCCGACGCCGGTGTGTCGCTTGGCCGCCCAATCATCGACGCGGCCCACGCGAGCCCAGCGGCGCTGAGATAGGTAAACGTCGGCGTGGTCTCGTAATAGTACAACGTCCACTGGGCCGGAGTGGCGTAGGCGAGATAGACGATGATCAACAGGAAGCAACTCCCCGCAGCAAACGCCACGTCCCTCCGCGCGGTGAGTACTCCGAGCGCAGCAAACACAGCGAGAAGCCCACTCGAGACCCCCCAGGTGCTGACGAAAAGGTAGATCACCCGCTCGCGAAAAATGCTCGGCAGGTTGCGCAGGAGATGCGTGACGTGGATCGAACTGTAGATGTCGTTCCATTCCAGCATCTGTCGCGTCATGGCGTGCATTGGAGCGGTGCTGTTCAGTCCGAATCCGGGCACGTCGTAGGGCATGTACAGCCGCGTGTAGAGCGCGAGCGGTGTCACACGCCAGTCGCCTGTGGTATGCACGCTCCAAAGCGGAAGAATGCCAATCACTGCGACACCGACCAGCATCGCGAATGCCAAGTCGCGCCAGCGGCAATGGACGATCACATCGCGCAACACCACGATGCCAACGGGAATCGCGTAGGCCAGACCCGTGAGTGGTCGCGTAATCGCGTCCCAACCCGTTAGGAACGCAACGGCCAGCAACCAGTGAATCTTGCGCGTCGATCTCCACTCGACGAGCGCATACCAGCCGGCGAGCCAGCAGAGTGTCGTCGTGGCCTCCGAAAAGAACGTCGGCCCGAAGAACATCACCATCGGCGTAAAAAGCCAAATCACCCATGCCAGCAGCGCGACGGCGCCACTCGACAGCCGTCGCGCCAATGCGAACGCCAGCACCGCGATGGTGGACTGCAGGACGAGCGGCATGAGTGCCATCCATCCGACGAATGCACCAAGCGCGAGCACAAGCGGATGTCCAGGGAAATACTTGATCGTGACGGTCGGCTCAATGAGGAAATGGGGCTGCTCCCAGAAAGCGGGAAACTGCGGTGCCGGAAGTGCCCACATGCCACGCGCGAAGACCTGGGCCTGAAATACGTAGGCCATCTCGTCGTGTACCAGGGGCTTCGGATTCCACGCCGCCCACGAAAACAAGAGGACACAAAATGTGCAGCCGAAGACGAACGCAATTGCGGCGCGGGAATCGAGGGCGCGCGCGAGCCTACTCGAATCAA
Organism: bacterium; assembly: GCA_040005935.1. Taxonomy (GTDB): domain Bacteria; phylum Gemmatimonadota; class Gemmatimonadetes; order Gemmatimonadales; family Gemmatimonadaceae; genus AG11. Next base: position 6,178 of record JBDTXZ010000214.1, read on the forward strand.
CTTCGACACGACTCCCGGACACATGCGCGACAAGTGCGATGAGCAGAATGCCAAGAATCGAAAGCGTAATGATCAGCACAGGTGTACCGAGGTTGCCTTGATGCTGGCCACAATCGCGTCTCCGGCGGCG
>JBDTXZ010000215.1:0-6302 GCA_040005935.1 bacterium
GTGCAGAAGCTAGCGACGCGCAGGCTACTGGGTAATCGGCGGTTGACCGGTGAATTTGCACTCAGCCCAAGGCTGGATCAATGATCCCGACCTGTTCGCCACACGTGCTCGAACGGAATGACTCGTTGCGAGCCCATTAGGCAATACTTGGGGCGGCGAATCTCGGTGCCGCTACGAGCGCTGTCGCGCCACGGAGCCTCGCCTGCGACGCATCCTTCTCCCGATACACTGGAGTCGCCGCCGCGTTGTCCGTCAGCGCGCGCTGGCGAATGATCCGTCGAAGAATCGGCTCGATCAGCTCCCACGCCTCGATGATTTCACCACCCACGCAAATCTGCGCAGGGCTCAACGTGTTGATGATCACCGCCAGCCCGGCGCCAAGATGCCTGGCCGTTTCCTCTATCGCTTTCGTCGCACGCGTGTCGCCCGCATACGCGCGCGCCACCACGTCCGTCATCGTCAGCCCCGACGCCTGGACGATCGCCCGAGCGGTCGTCGGTGAAAACGCATGCCCGAGATATCGGACCAACGTGGCGAGATCGGAGGCATACGCCTCGAGGCACCCGGTGCCGCCGCAATAGCAATCCGGGCCGTCCGACGTGAGCGGCACATGTCCGAATTCGCCGGCCGAATTTCTCTTGCCCCGCATGACCGCCCCATTGGCAACGACGCCTGTGCCGAGTCCATCGGACACGCTCAGATACACGAAGTCGCTGAGTTCCATCGCGCCACGCTGGCCCAACCACATCTGCGCGAGCGCACAGGCGATCGGTGCATTCTCCACGAATACGGGCAATCCAACCGCCTCGGACAACGCGTCGCGCACGTCGACATTCCGCCATCCAAGGTGCGGCGCATTGAGCACGCGTCCCGTGACAGAATCCACCATGCCCGGCACTACGAGTCCGAGTCCCTCGCAGGTTCCCGCGTCGCTATGCGTCGCCAGCAATCGCTGCACGCGCTTCTTCAACTCGGCAACGAATGTCTTTGGATCTTCGATGGTATCGAAGTTTTCAGTCGCGATGGCCGCGCCGCTAAAGTCGCCGAGCATGACGTAGGTGCGGCTGAAGCGAACGTCGACGGAGATGGCAAGACGACCGCGCGTGCGGACGAACAACATCTGTGGACGACGGCCGCGCGGCGAGTCGATCGTCGCTCCCTCGTAGAGCGAACCGTCAGTGACCAGTTCATCGACGAGCGACGTGACCATGCCGCGCGCGATTTGCATCCGGCGCGCAAGATCGGCGCGGGAGATGGGTTCGTGCTCCCGGATAAGGTTGAGCAGGATTTGGCGGTTGACTTCGCGTGGCGTCGCGCGCGTGGCTCGCACGAAGCTGCGCGTGTTGATCTTTCGCATCGAAGGGCGGTAAGGGCTGGCGGACGGAACCGGGACTGACTCTCGCGCCATTTTGTTTGTCAGCCGAACATTGTCGCTTCGCTCGCCCACGCACAAGCATTTCGTCGCGCATCCCACTGTTGTGTCCCCGGGCCCCGACCCTCATTTTGAAGAGGGTTATTGTCGTCGCCTCAAAACACTTGTCCCGAGAGCCCTGCAGCCTGTGCCCGAGTTAGCCTTTCGCGATGGCATCATGGATCGAATCCGCATGCGTGAGCAGCGGTTCGACGAGCGTGCCTATCTGTTCGTGCTCGGTTCGCTCGAGTTTTGCCAGCAGCGCCTGCCGGAGCGCCGACACATCAGCGGGCGAGAACTCGCCCTGTCGTGCCGAGATCTCGCGTTGGAACGCTTTGGGGTGATGGCTGGCCTGGTGCTCGAGCATTGGGGCGTAAAGAGCTCGTCCGACATTGGGGACATCGTGTTCACGCTCGTCGACCTCGAGTTGCTCATGAGCCAGGCGACCGATACGCGCGACGAGTTCACGGACGTCTTCGACTTTGGTCAGGCGTTTGAGCGCGACTATCCGTGGTGCGCGCAATTCGCCTGATGCAGGCGCACCAGATCCGTCGCTGACACCGTCGCACCAGGCACACGCTCGGCGCGATCGAATAGCGACGCGCAGCACGGGGAGTTCCACGATGTTCCAGCCGCCCTCTATTCCCGTCACTGACGCGGCCGGCGCCTCCGCCGCCGATCGATTGGCGATTGCTGCCGGTACTCCCTCTCGCGCCCTCATGCAGCGCGCGGGCGCGGCCGCCGCCGCTGAAATCGCCGCGCGATTCTCCGACCGGCTGGCCGATGGTGTTGTCGTCGCCACGGGGCAGGGGAACAATGGCGGCGACGGATGGGTCATTGCGAGTGCGCTGCATGCGGTCGGCATCGGGGTGAGAGTGGTCGAGTGCATGCACGCGCGGACAGAAGACGCCGTGGCGGAGCGAACGTTCGCCGTCAATCAGGGCGTGCCCGTTACGACGGACGTTGCATCGCTGCGCACCGGCGGCGAACGCATTGTCGTCGACGCACTGCTCGGTACGGGTTTTATCGCAGGCAACGCCTTACGTGGCGCGATTGGCGAGGCGGTGGCCGCGTTGCATTCGCTGGCTGCGCGAGGATGCGCCATTGTCGCGATCGACGTCCCCACAGGCCTCGACGCGAGCACCGGTGTGCACGTTGGCGCGCCACCGTGTGCGTTGACGCTCACGTTCGGCACGGTGAAGCGCGGACAGCTGGTTGCGCGCCAGGTCTGCGGTGCCATCGCAGTGCTCGACATCGGACTTGGCGGGCATGCGGACCGCGCGTCGTCGGCGAGTCTTGCAACGGCAGCGTGGTTCCGTAGCGCGCTGCCGCCCATTACCGCCGACGCGCACAAGGGAACGCGCAAGAAGATCGCGATCATCGGCGGCGCGGAGGGAATGGCTGGCGCGGTGATTCTCGCGGCGCGCGCCGCATTGCGCTCTGGCGCGGGCATGGTGAAGGGTGTCGTCGCGAGTGAATCGCTGCTCGCATTGCAGGAAGCAGAACCAGCCGCGCTCTCGGCGCAGTGGCCAACGGATGACGAACAATTCGTCTCCCGAATTTCCGGTTGGGCCGACGCCATTCTCATCGGTCCCGGGCTCGGCAAACCGCACGCGCGAGCCATGGTGGAGCGTGCGCTTCGCTGCTTCGCGGGGCCCGTCGTGCTCGACGCAGATGCATTGAACGCATTCGAGGGTGACGTCGATGCGCTCGTGCCCCTGATCGGCGATCGAGCTGCCCTCCTCACGCCGCATCCGGCGGAATTCGCCCGTCTGATCGGCGAGACTGTCGAGAACGTGCTGCTTGATCGCTTCGACGCGCCCGCAGTCGTGGCGTTGCGCAGCGGCGCGTCAGTCTTGTTGAAAGGCGTTCCAACAATCGTGACATCGCCCGGCGGAAACACAATCGTTGTGGCCGAAGGAACGCCTGTGCTGGCGACCGGCGGCTCCGGCGACATCCTTGGCGGTATTGCTGCCACGCTGCTCGCGCAAACGGGCAACGCGCAACTCGCCGGTGCACTCGCTGCATTTGCACACGGCCGTGCGGCTGCTACCGTGAGCTTGCGTGAGGTGCGCGGCTTTACGCTGGATGACGTATTGGCCGCGTTGCCAAGCGTGTGGTCCCTCGACGTGCGCGTTCCGCGCCCGCCGGTGCTTGCGGAGCTCCCCCAAGTCGGCGAGCCTGCGTGAAGGCTCGGCCGCATCTGCAAATGGGCGAAGGCGCGGAGTTCGACGCCATCCGGCAAATGCTGGCCGCTTGGGGAGCCGGTGCCCTGGGAATCGGTGACGACGCTGCCGTGCTTGATGTACCGTCGGGTGAAAGATTGGTCGTCAGTACCGATGCCACTGTGGAGCACGTACACTTTCGTCGCGAATGGTTGACCGCGGAGGAAATTGGCGGTCGGGCCGGTGCGGCCGCGTTGAGCGATCTCGCCGCGATGGCCGCGAATCCACTTGGGCTACTCCTCGCGCTTGGCCTTCCAGATAATTGGCGCTCCGAGCTCGAATCGCTCGCCCGAGGACTCGGCGTCGTCGCGGCTGCGGCCGGATGTCCCATTGTTGGCGGCAACGTTTCGGCGGCCGGTGAACTGTCGCTGACCATTACGGTGTTGGGGAGCACGACTCAGCCGCTCAGCCGTTCGGGTGCGCTGGCTGGCGACATCATTTACGTGACTGGCCGCTTGGGTGGCGCCGGTGCGGCGCTGCGTGCTCTACTCGACGGGCGTGAGGCGAGCGCCGAGCATCGTGCGCGATTCGTTGCTCCGGTGCCGAGGGTGCGCGAGGCGCGCTGGCTCGCGGTGTGCGGCGCCCGTGCGGCGATCGATATTTCAGACGGGCTGCTTGCAGATGCATCGCATCTCGCGCGCGCGTCGGGGGTGACGCTGTCCCTGCAGCCCCTCCAGATCCCGCGCATGAGCGGAGTCAGCATCGAAGATGCTGCAACGAGCGGAGAGGAGTACGAGTTGCTCGTTGCGGCTCCGCCGTCCGCGGGGGTTCGCGCTGACGAATTCGAACGTGAGTTCGGGATTCCGCTTACCGCGATCGGGGTGGCGACTGCACCTGGTAGCGAGGCGGTTGTGGGCCTGCGCGCGGTTCGTTCATCGGGGCACGATCATCTCGGATAATTAACGCCCAGTTTTCATCCGCATCCTCTGCTCCTCTGCGTCTCCCGGTGAATCAGTTTGCAGGCTTCCGCCTCGCGATGGTTATTCGCCCCGTGAACTCAGGATGGTCTTTACCGCAGAGGACTGCTGAACCGCAGAGGCCGCAGAGGAGCGGAGTACGCAGAGGAACTGCCGACGGGCTCAGCGCAGCGAAGTGCCTGCTTTGTCTCTCACAACCTCTCTTCACCATCGCTCACGCTGACACCGGAACGATTCGCGGCGCACTCGTCTATGTCCGCGCAAGGCGGTCGCGATAGAGGCTCTGCAATGTACGAAAGCGTACATGGCCTTCGTCTGAGCGTTGACCATGCGAGCAGCCCCCATCACTTTTCTTCTATGCGCACCCTCTTCACCGGCATCACGGTAGCGGTGATGACAATCCTGCTCGCGCCAACCGCGGCGCTGGGCCACCTATTCGGTTCGCAGAATCTCGAGCGACGTCTTTCCATTTGGTGCATGCGCACCTGGGCTCGCTCGATCTGTTGGTCGGCCGGCATTCGGCTCGTGGTGCATGGCGCCGAGCATGTGGTGCCGGAGCGGGGGACAGTGTACGCGATCAATCACGTCAGCTGGTTCGACATCTTTGCGATCGCGTCGCTGCTGCCGCGGTACACGTTCGTGGCGAAGGCAGAACTTCGCCGCATCCCGATTTTCGGATGGGGCGCCGAAGCCTGCGGCGTGGTGTTTCTGGAGCGCGCGAATCGCGCGTCGGCGTTCGAGGCGTACCGGCACGTCGCGAAGGCGGTTGCCGACGGCCTCAGCGTCGTCGTGTGCCCAGAAGGCACGCGCGGTGATTCCTACATGCTGCGTCCCTTCAAGAAGGGACCGTTCGTGCTCGCGATCGCGGCGAAGGCGCCAGTGGTTCCGGTCGCTATTCATGGCACGCGCGAAGTGATGCGAAAGGGCGCATGGGACGTGCGGTCTGGTGTCGTGCACGTGCACTTCCTCCCGCCGCTCGAGACGACGGGCACTGACTACGATCACCGTCACGAGTTGATGCAGGCGGCGTGGGCGCAGATCGCCGACACGCTCAGGAATGTGTATGGGGTTGGCTCGGGTCGCGGTGGGGCGGTGTCGTCCGAGGTCGAGGGCGCCGCGTAAACTCTCGCGCGTGAGACAACGTGTGTCTCGCCGCGAGGACGCGAGCGGGCGTGAGTAGCTGGCGCGTCACGATCTAAGTGAGTACGGGGGCGCGTCTTGGGCGCCGACGCGGAATTGGGCACGAAGCGCGCATGGGCCGTCGCATCATGATGATCTCACCCATGCTAAGGAACGTCCCATGTCGATTCGCCGGATGCTCGTGATCGCGCCAGCGCTAACGCTCGCGCTGCGGTTCGCTGGTGCTCAACAAGTGTCGCCTGCCGTCGCGCAAACCGTTGACATCGAGAGCGTAAAGCCAGGAACACCAATTCAACTGCGCCTCGTTGGTGTCGGCGCGCCGGTGACACTAATGAGTGGCGAACAGGCGATCATTGCAGATTCGTTCACGGTGACGACGACTACGCGCGTTCGCGTCGCGCTTCCCGCGCACGGGTCTTCGGTTGTGATTTCTTTGGTAACGCCCGACACGGCTGCGATGTTCCGTGTCAACCCAAATGGGCTCGCTGGCCAGAAATACTCATTGGCCGACTACGGGTTCGGGCTTCCCATGACCCTCGAGCGGTCGGCCAAGGCGGGCGATCCCATACTAACCGCGCGGCGAATGGAGGTCAGGGGCACTCCCTGACA
>JBDTXZ010000216.1:0-6300 GCA_040005935.1 bacterium
GGTCCTTCGACTCGCTGCGCTCGCTCAGGATGACAGACTCGGTGCAGGTCCTTCGACTCGCTGCGCTCGCTCAGGATGACAAGCTTTACCGACCGCTGGTGTCGCGGCCGGTGATGTGACGCGGCGGACGCGGGGAAACGTTTTCGGGAAGCGAGCGCTCGATGCGCTCGGTTCGCTCGAGAAAGCGCACAACTTCCAGGGAGATTGCCCGAAGGAGCGAAAGCTCACGCTCGTCGGGCGCAGCACGGAAGGTGATGGCGCGCAACGACCGCATGATGTGTTCGGGATAGCGAGTCTTGAAGAACTGAATGGCCTCGAGCGCGTTGTGCAGCTCGGAGAAATAGCGCTCGAAGAGATCGGGCGTCGGCGGCGGCGCGTCCTTGCGTGGGCCGGCCAACACGCGCGTGGCGTCGCCAGCGGCGAGGTGAAGTTCGTACAGGGCGATGAGCACCGCTTGTGCGAGATTCAGCGACGCGTGGTCGGTGGTGGGAATATTGACTACGGCATGCAGGCGATCGAGTACGTGGTTGGGGAGCCCGTGATCCTCGCGGCCGAACACGATGCCCACGCGTCCCGCTTCGATATAGCCAAGCGCGTCGTCAGCCGCTTCCTTGGGATCGAGGATCCGCCACTTTGCCGCGCGCCGACGCGCCGTGTAGCCAACGAGACGAACGCAGTCCACCACGGCGGCATCGAAGTCGTTGAAGTGCTTGATGTCGTGAATGATGTCCCAGGTATCGTGCGCAATACCCTCCAGGCGAACGGGGTCGTACGCGCATGGATTGACGAGACGCAACGAACCAACGCCCATGTTCTTCATCGCACGCACGGTGGCGGCGATGTTGATGGGGTTCTGCGGTTCGAACAGGACGACGGAAACCTGGGACAGCCTCGAGTCAGACATCGCGTGCGAGGGAGAAGCGAAGGAGCCGCGACGGATCGTTGCGGTCTCCACGAAGATAGATGAATTCTCCTGCGCCGCCGGAGAGCACCAGCTGTCCCCGCCGTCGTGCGCGACCAGCCACGACCTCATTCACGATGACATCGAGCGCAAACTCGGGCGATCCACCGCCGATGTGCAATGTCGCTTCGAGGCGATAGCCCGCCGAGGTGGGCCGCCACCGCGCGTCGACCGATAGGTCATTGGTCCAGCCATCCACATGACGCATGCTGACTGAGCTCGGATCGGGGACGAGGAGCAATCCTGCGCTTCGCGCACCGGCGATGGCGTACAGCTGGACGCTGTCTCCGTTGATTGACGCGGGCTCGTTATCAAGCTGATTCTCAGTCGTAAGCGGAACGAACAGTCGTTGCGACTTCGGCACGTCGACTTCCACGAGCACTGTGCCGGGTGTGGGCCGAGTGACGGTGACCGTCGCGCGTGGAGCACCAGCGCCCTGCCAGGTGAATTCAGATCGCCGATAGTGCGGTTCACCCATCTCGAAGACGGCCGGAAGCGAGTGAACCGATAGCGCCTCCAACGAACCGGGAGGCGTGGCGTGTGTGAAAACCGTCTCTCCCAACAACGACTTCCGCACCTCGCTCAGAGTAATCGACTCCTGTCCCTGCTCGACGATCCAACTATCGTCCGTGCGGACGTGGCGGTGTTTCGAGCCATCACGTCGCGTCACGGTCAGTGTGGCGTCCGCGCGGTCGACTGCGGTGACGGCTCCATTCCAACTCCACACGGACAGGAAGTTGCCCACGCGTGCACGCTTACGGACCAGCAGCAGCGGCAGGCGTCCATCGCGCTCTGGGGGAGCGGGCACGGTGGCTGACCACATCGTCGCGTCTGCGCCTGCGAACGTCCATCCGCTGAGGCTCGCACCGTCCGGCGTTGTGGCGCGGAGCGTCGCCTCGCCTGCAACCGGAAGATGCACGCGTGCCGTATCCGTAAGGTATGAAAAACCGTCCTCCGCGTCTGCGCGGCCGGCAATCGGCGATGGACTCTTCGCATGCTCACCAACGACGTTGACGCCGTGAATCGGGAGGGCGATTTCGTGCGCTTCCGAACCTTCCCAATGCAGTTCGTCGACGAGATAGTCCTCGGACACCACGACGGAGCGGCGAACAATCAACCCCGGTGCAAGCTCGGCCTGCGCACTGATCCATCCCGACCGATCGTCATCCGCGAAGGCGAGCAGCGCCCCATGCACGCGCGGCTGCGAATGGCCGTCGACGAGTGGAGCGTTGTGCGCCAACGTGCTGCGATACCAGTGCAGCGTGGGATCGACGTATGACCCGGTGCCCGGGTCGTCGAACCATCGGCGGGTGCCGTCGGCCAGTGTGAGGTTGAGGCGATCGGGATGGCCGTGCCCTCCACCTGAATGGCCATAGTCGAGCGAGACGTAAACGGAGCCTTCATCGCGACGCAAGACGCCAATGCCTTGCGCCGGGAGCAAGTCGGATTTCAACGGTTGCGCGACCAGCGGAGGAAGCGCGGGCAGCGCGCAGAGCAGCGTGCGCCACGACAAATCGAAGCGCGTGAGTCCTGTGGCGGGAAGATTTCGCTCGACGTCGGCTGCCGTTTCCGCGCGTCCCGTATCGACGATGGCCACCTCGGGATCGTATAGCCGAGCGAGCATGCTCGTCAGGCGCTCGTCGTCGCGATGGACGAGCCCAAGCTCGCACGCCTCGGCGAACCGCGGCTGCCGAATGCTCACCGCGTGTTGCGAGTCGCGTCGGGACGGATAGGTGAGATCGGGGAGAATTGTACGGAAGGGCGCTGCAAATCCTTCGTGATATCGGTCGTCGAGCGCGGCAGGAAGCGTGTGGCCAGCTGCCCGCGCAATGCGTTCTCCATACCAGAGTCCACGATGTGCGAAGAGGTGGTAATTCTCACCTTCGTACCAGCTTCCGTCTGACAGCAGGGCACTTCCAAGATGTGCCTCGAGGCCGCTCGGCCCATGCAGTGCACGCTCGAAGAGGACGCGATCATCGAGAAGGCGTGCGGACGCCATGAGCGCCGCATTGTTCCAGACCTGGCGGTTGGACATCCCCTCGTCGAAGGACGCAATGAGCGCAGCACTCGGCGCAATGATGCGATCGCGCACGCGCGCGCCGAGCGACGACAACTCCGGCGACGGTGCGCCTGCTTCGAGTATACCGAGCGCGATGGCGATCTGCAGCAACCAGATCGACTCGAGATACGTGCTGAAGAACGGACGCGACGGCCCGAGCACGTTGTCTGCGTTGGGGAGGCGGAGATACTGCTCTGCGTGCCGGTCGAGCAATGTTGTCGCCGCCGAGCGACAACCCACGTCGTCAGTGAGTACGCCGAGGAGCGCCGCATGCAAGACTCGCTCGGCCAGCCAGAGTTGGTACCAATAGAGCCGAAACCGGTCCTGCAAACCGCCGACGTACTCACGTCCACAGGTTGGACAGAAGTGGCGTGAATCGTAGGGATCGAAGCGAAGGAGCGCGCGATCAAAGATGCAGCGGCCACCCGAGCGGCTGAGCAACGCCTTCTCTCGCGGCACCTCGGGCGGAGCTTCGACAAGCGGGGCCAGCTCACGGCGAAGTCCGGCGGCGAGTGGTGCGAGTTCACCAACCGCAACTGCGCGTCGCGCTTCCAGTTCTGGAGCGGTCACAATGAGCGTCATGGTCCGTCTCCACGTGCCGCGAGACGCCATTCATGCAGCGTGACAAGCTCTCCGCGCAAGTCCATGTGTACTCCACGAACCCGCCTCGACAGTCCCTGTAGGCCCCGTGAATGGTACAGCCAGGTAGCAGGAGCGAGGGAATCGAGGGCGACCTGAACGTCGCGCCATGCCATTACGCGCGCGGGACCATCGGGGGCAGCAGAGGCGCGAGACAAGAGGCTGTCGAGGCCGATGCCGCGGAAGCCGGTATAGTCGAGCGTCCCGCCACGTTGCGTTCCGTGAAACATCGCACTGATGTATGAGAAGGAGAGATCTCCCGGAATTCCAGTGATGAGCATGTCGAATGCCTTCGTGCCGGCACGGGCGGCTGTAAGGAACGCACCCATTTCCGTCTGTCGCACAGTGACGGCGATTCCACGGGACGCGAGATCGCTCTGCACCAGCTGTTCGGCGACGTTGTCGCCGCTCCCGACGGTAAGGAGCTCAATGGCGAATGGCTTCCCATCTCGCGTCCGTTTTCCGCCGGCGCCACGGTGCCAGCCGGCCGCATCCAATAGACTGTCCGCGCGAGCGGTATCACGTTCGATGCGTGGGCTCCATGAGAGTGGACTATCCGGCGGAACCGGCGAGGACGACGCACGTCCGAATCCAGCCAGCGCGATCTCGACGATTTGCGGACGCTCGATAGAAAGAGCGACCGCCTGTCGTACCCTTACGTCACTGAAGGGTGCGCGTGTGGCGTTGAAGCACAGTGCCGTGCCGAGCAGCACCGGATATGTGAGGACGTGCAACGTCGCATCGCGACCGGCCAGCGAAGCCATCGTCGGCGAAATTCCCGCGACGTCGAGCTCTCCGCTCGCGAGGCCGGCGAACTTGGTGGTCGCTTCATCAACCACGGCAACGACAAAACCTGCAAGCGCGGGCGGCCCGCCGAGAGACGCTGGAAATGCGTCGTTGCGGGTGAAGGTCCAGCGCGCGCCCCGCTTGCGCGATACGAACCGAAACGGACCGTTGCCGATTGGCGCGTCATTGTATGGTGCCGTGCGCATGTCCTTGCGTGGCACGGTCGCGAGCCGGTGCGCGGGCACGATCGGCAATTCGGCAAGATACGCCGGGAGGCGCGACTGAACATTGTGGAATCGCAAGAGGAGCGTCGTGTCGTTCGCGGCGATCGCTGTGTCCAGCGACACGAGGTCAGCGGCACGCGGGAAACCGGTAGCCGGATCCTTGGCAGCGAGGAAGGTGAACGCCGCATCGTGTGCCGTCGTGCGCACGCCATCGTGCCAGCGGAGATCGGGCGCGAGGTTGACGGTGAGTGTTCGCGCCGAGTCGCTCCAGTTCCACCGTCGCGCGAAGTAGGGCTGCGGCGTGAGCGTGGAGTCGTAGCGCGCGAGCGTGACGAACAGGGCGTAGCGTTGTACCTGCTTCGAGAGTGGATGAATCGTGACGAGCGGGTTCGCGGATTCGAGATCCGCGCCTGATGCCATGACGAGGATATCCGGGCTGCGCTGTGGTGCGATGCACGACGTCGCGCTGCACGCGAGCAGGAGGATGGTGCACGCTCGGCGGAACGGGTGCAGGTCCTTCGCTGTACTCCGGACGACAGGGCGCTTCGCTGCGCTGGAGAATGTTGACGCCGCTCGCGCGGGAAGCGATATCACCGCGTGCGATCTCCTGCCTTGCTGCGCGCGTTCGCTCGCGCTGTGTTGTTGTACTGGTGCGTGCTGTCCCTCACGTTCGCGCTCCTCCGGCTGGCGCCGGGCGACCCCGCCACGTTTCTCCTTCCACCCGGAGCGACCGCGAGCGACGCGGTTCGCCTGCGCACCGAGTTGGGACTCGATCGGTCCATCGCGGTGCAATATGCACGGTGGGTGCGCGAGTCGCTCGCTGGCCGACTTGGCTCGAGCTTCGCAGACCGGCGACCAGTGCGCGCGGTGATTGCCGACGCGCTTCCAGTGTCGGTCGGGCTCGGCGCCGCGTCGCTCGTGCTCTCATTTCTTGTGGGGACGTCCGTGGGGTTGCTCCAGGCCGCGCGCAACGGCTCTCGCATCGACGTCGCATTCACGATCGCGAGCGTTGTGCTTGTCGCATCGCCCGCGTATTGGCTCGGGCTTGGCGCCATTGCGTGTTTCACGTATCTCGCGTCGTCGTGGAACTTGCCGCTCATGCTTCGACTGCCGGCAATCGGGATGAGCACACCGGGCGCGGAACTGCACGGTGTCGCGCATCTTGCTGACCTCGCGCGGCATTCGATCTTACCCGTCACGCTGCTTGCGGCAATTGGTGCGGGAGGCGTCGCGCGATACGTGCGCACGGGTGCGCTCGACGCGATGGGAGCGGACTGGCTGCGCACGGCGCGTGCGAAGGGCGCGACTGAGTGGCGCGTGCACGGGCATCATCTCCTGGCCAATCTTCGCGCGCCGCTGCTCACACTGTTCGCGCTCGCGCTGCCGGGCACTGTGGCGGGATCGGTATTCGTCGAGACGATATTTGCGTGGCCGGGGATGGGGCGCTTGATGGTGACATCGATTGTCGCGCGCGATTATCCGGTCGTGATGGGTTGCGCGGCGACGTTCGCAGCGCTGGTGATTGCGGCCAACCTTATCGCGGAGGGGCTGATGATGTGGGCCGATCCGCGAACAGAGAGTGAACGGTGAACGGTGAACGGTGAACGGTGAACGGTGAACGGTGAACGGTG
>JBDTXZ010000217.1:0-6296 GCA_040005935.1 bacterium
TGATACGCCTTGTGCATCGCGTAAATCACGGAACCTGCACCGAGGAACAAGAGCGCCTTGAAGAAGGCGTGCGTCATCAGGTGAAACATGCCAGCGACGTACGCGCCGGATCCCACCGCCATGAACATGTACCCGAGCTGCGACACAGTGGAATATGCGAGCACCTTCTTGATATCCCACTGCTTCAAGCCGATCGACGCCGCGAACACCGCCGTGAGTGCGCCAATCAGGACGACGAACAGACCGGCGACCGGCGCCATCGAGAACAGCACGTTACTGCGCGCGATGAGATACACGCCAGCCGTCACCATCGTGGCCGCGTGGATCAGTGCCGACACCGGCGTCGGACCAGCCATGGCGTCGGGCAGCCAGACGTACAGCGGAATCTGGGCGCTCTTACCGGCGCAGCCCAGGAAGAAGAACAGGCAGATCGCCGTGATCAGCGCTCCGCCGAAGGGCAGCCCACTCGCCGCCGCATTCACGCCGACGAAGTCCAATGCGCCCACGTTCGCGAACAACATGAACATCGCGACCAAAAACCCGAAGTCGCCGATGCGGTTGACGATGAATGCTTTCTTGCCAGCATCCGCGTTGGCCTTTTCACTGAACCAGAATCCGATGAGCAGGTATGAGCAGAGTCCCACGCCTTCCCACCCGACGAACATCAGCGGATAGCTCGAGCCAAGGACCAGCACCAGCATGAAGAAGACGAACAGGTTGAGGTACGCGAAGTAGCGCGGGTACCCCGGATCGTCGACCATGTAGCCGACGCTGAAGATGTGAATCAGCGTGCCCACGCCAGTGATGATCATCACCATCAGCATGGACAACTGATCGAGCTGGAAGGCCGCGTCGATCTGAAGGTCGCCAACGGGCATCCAGCTGAAGTACCGCTGAATGAACGGCTCGTGTGAGCCCGCTGCGCGCATCGCGAGGAAGATCGCAGTGGCGAGCAGGAACGACAGCAACAACACGCCCGGCCCGACGAGGCTGGTCATGGACGCGTAGCGATGACGAACCACTGCATGGTGATCGTCGCCATGGGCGCCGGCGTCGTGCGCGTCGAGTGAATGTCCGTGGGGCTCGTGGCTGGCGCTCGGATCGTCGGGCCCGAACGTGATGACGCTCGAGAGCGACAGCGCCCCGTTGATCACGAAGCCAAGCAATGGCAGTAGCGGCAGGAGCCAGAGGTAGCTCGCCGCTGTGCCGCTCAACGGGTGTGCACCCACCGTCGCTGCATGCTGGAGGAGCATCATCCCTTGAGGAGATTGATGTTCGACAAATTGACCGTCTGGCGATGGCGGAACAGGGCGATGATGATCGCCAGCCCCACAGCGGCTTCAGCCGCCGCCACTGTCATGACGAAGAACACAAAGATCTGACCCGCGACCCCGTACACTTGTGCAAACGCGACGAACGAAAGGTTCACCGCATTGAGCATCAGCTCGACGCACATGAAGATGATGATCGCGTTGCGCCGCGTCAGCACGCCGACCACACCAATGGCGAACAAGACGGCGCTGAAGAACAGCGACTCAGCCAGCATGGCTACGCTCCTTCCGCTTGCCCAGGACAACTGCGCCAACGACGGCCGCGAGCAACAGCACGCTCGTCACTTCGAAGGCCAGGAGGTATTCATGGAACAACGGCCCAGCGAGCGGCGCGATCGCGCCATCCTTCGCGAACTGGTTGGCCACTGTGTTTTCCGGCAGCACAAATGCCTCGGGCAACTTGGTCTTGGTTAGCGTGAACACCTGCGCGAGGAGCGCCAAACCCACAGCACCCGCCGCCAGCTTCCACCAAAGGCTGCGTGCATCGGCCAACTCGGATGCATGCCCGAGATTGAGCAGCATGATCACGAACAGGAACACCACCATGATTGCCCCGGCGTACACGAGCACCTGCATCGTTCCGATGAACTGCGCGTCGAGCAGCACGTAGAGCACGGCGAGACTGAACATCACGTTCACCAGCCACATCGCCGCCGCCACGGGACTCTTGCGGGTGACAAACGCAAGCGCGGAGACGATTGCAACGAGTCCGAAAAAGTAGAAATGAAAGACGTAGAACAGCGGGAGCTCGTTGTGCGTCATTACTCCCCCTTCGGATCGGCTGGATCCCACATCTCGCAGACCGGATGCGTTTGCGCCATCAGTCGCTCGAGATCATAGACGAATCCCTCGCGGCTGTACTCGGCGTTTTCATAGTGTCGGCCGACGTGAATCGCTTCCTCCGGACACACCTCCTGACAGTACCCGCAGAAGATGCATCGAAATTCATCGATCTCGAACACCAGCGGATAGCGATTCCCCTGCTCATCTTCGCCTGGCACGAGCTTGATGCAATTCGCTGGGCACACCGACGGGCAGAGACCACAGCCGACGCACTTGGCCTTGCCGTCTTCCGTCGTGAGCATGCGATGCGTGCCACGCCACCGCTTGGAGATCGACTCCTTCTCCTCGGGATACTGCGTGGTGACCTTCTCGGGATTGAGCATGTGCTTGAGCGTGTGCGTCAAACCCTTGAGGGTTGCACGCACGTAGCTCGTCTGCTCGATCGGACGCTCGACGACCTTCACGCCGATTGACATCAGTCTCCAGACTCGGGGACAAGAGGGGCACGATGCGGCGCGCTCACAGCGCGCAGCTTCTCGAGATCGCGCCTGTTGAGGCGCGAATACGCAGGACTGATCAACCGACCGCGATCGACGATCATGAACAGCACCACCACTGCAACGACGTTGAGCAGGATGAGGCCGAGGTGGAACGGCACAGAGCCGCGCGCGAAGCCGAGTGCGTCGAGCGTGACCACCACGGTCGCGACGGCCACGATGTAGCCAAGCGAAAGTGGCAGCAGGAGCTTCCACCCGAGCGACATCAGCTGGTCATAGCGGAAGCGCGGCAGCGTCCAGCGGATCCACATGAAGAAGAAGACGAAGAACAACGTCTTGGTAGCAAAGGCACCGAGCGTGAGCAGCGTCTTCAATCCGGTGTGCGGCGCGAGGTTGTCCCAGAGCGTGAACGGGATGTCCCAGCCGCCGAAGAACAGCGTCGCCATCAGCGCGCTCGCCGTGAGCATGTTGCAGTACTCGGCGATGAAGAACAGCGAGAACTTCATCGCGCTGTACTCGGTGTGGTACCCGGTAATCAGCTCCGATTCCGCTT
Organism: bacterium; assembly: GCA_040005935.1. Lineage (GTDB taxonomy): Bacteria > Gemmatimonadota > Gemmatimonadetes > Gemmatimonadales > Gemmatimonadaceae > AG11. The sequence goes on from JBDTXZ010000217.1 coordinate 3,165, forward strand.
CCGGCAAATCGAACGGCAGGCGGTTCGTCTCGGCGAATGCCGCGATGAGGAAGATGAAGAACGCGATCGTGAGGTTCAGCACGTTCCACGTCTCGAACGCTTGCTGGTTCACGATCTTCGACATCGACACGTTGCCCGCGAGCAGTAACACAGGAATCGTGCTCATTCCCATGGCGATCTCGTACGAGATCATCTGCGCGCTGGACCGAAGTCCGCCCAGCAGGGCGTACTTGTTATTTGACGACCATCCGGCGATGACGATGCCGTACACGCCGACGGACGAAAACGCGAGAATGAACAGAAAGCCCACTGGCATTGGTGCGAGCACCATTTCGATGACGCCCCACCGCGAGCCCCATGGCGCGCCAAAGGGAATCACCGCCCATGTCACGAGAGCCGGTATGAATGACAAGACTGGCGCGAGAATGAACAAGGGAAGATTTGCCGCGTCCGGATAGGTTTCTTCCTTGACGAAGTTCTTCACGCCGTCGGCGATGGGCTGCAGCCATCCCTTGCCAACGCGATTTGGGCCGTGGCGGTCCTGCATCCACGCCGAGATCTTGCGTTCGGCCAGCGTGAAGAGCGCGGCGCCAAGCATGTACAGCGTGAAGACGATGATCAGCTTCACGAGCGTCGCGATCAACCACACAACGAAATCCGGCTCGGTGGTCGGACCGGCCATCTGAAGCAATGCGGGCATCGGTATCACTTGGAGGCCTCCGCCATTGCGCTTGCCGTCATGGCGCCCTTGAGCGCCAGCCTGTCGTACGACATTCCCGCGAAATCTGCATGCGATGCTGCCAACGCGTCGAAAGCCTGCGACGCGGTCCAGTATCCCTGCCCTTCACCCATCGCGGCGAGCAGATCGCCGATGGCGAAGAAGCTCGGTCGCGCGGAGCCAGGCGCAGCCTTCGCTTGCAGGAAACGCTGCACCCGGCCTCGAAGGTTCGTGAATGTTCCGTCCTCTTCCACGCAGTTGGCGATGGGTAGCACCATGTTCGCGCCATGACGCGCCCACACCGGAAGCGTCGTGCCGATGACGATGACAGCGCCCGCCTTCGCCGCGTCGCTCGCGTCGAGACCATCGAGGTCCTCATCGGCGACGATCAAGACGTCGCCCGCCTGCATACCGCTTAACGGCGCATCGGAACGGCTGAAGCCCGCGAGTTCGGCGCCACGCACGTTTGCCGCGCGGTCAGCGCGCAGCGCGAGATCCTCGACGCCGGGTAGCGGAGCCTCATCGCCCTGATTCACGCGAAACGAACCAGCCCCGCCAGTCTTCGCGACCACCTTACCGAGCAGGAAGAGCGCCTCGTTCGAGAGATTGGGTGAAGCGAGGACGAAGGCACGCTTCCCATTGAGCAGGTTGGCGGCCGCGCGGAGGGCAACGTCCCAATCGGCTTTCGCCAGCACGCCGTTCTGCCGAACCATCGGCGAATCCACGCGATCGGCGCGATTCATCCAACGGTAGTTCAACCGCCCGTGATCGCACATGAAGTATTCGTTCACGTCCGCGTTCGGACGTGGGCGGAGGCGCATGACCTGATTATCACGGGTCTCCACGATCATGTTGCACCCCTGCGAACAGTTCGGACACACGGATGCGGAGCGATCGAGCTCCCACGCGCGAGCCTTGTTCAGCGAATCCTTGGAGAGCAACGCGCCGACCGGGCACAGATCGATCACGTTGCCAGCCCACGCGTGCGTCATGTCCTCGCCTTCAAACTTTCCGATCAGCGCGCGGTCCCCGCGCTCGACAACGGCGAGCACCGGATTGTGTGCGACGTCGTCCATGAACCGGACGCAGCGCGTGCAGAGAATGCAGCGGTTGGCGACATACATCACGTCGCCGCCAAAATCCTCAACGGGATTGAAGCGCTTGGGGTCGCGATAGCGTCCTTCGGCGCGACCTTCCTGGTACGTGTAATCCTGCAGTTCGCATTCGCCGGCCTGATCGCAGATCGGGCAATCGAGCGGATGATTGATGAGCAGCATCTCGAGTACGCCCTTGCGCGCCTCGAGCGCCTTCTCGGAGTGTACGTGCACGACCTGCCCTTCTGCGGCGGCCGTTGCGCAGGACGGCGCGAGCTTCGGCGCCTTCTCCACTTCGACCAGACACATGCGGCACACGCCGGCAACCGGAAGCCCGGGGTGATAGCAATAGTGCGGCACGAGCACGCCGGCGAGCTTCGCCGCTTCGAGGATCGATGTGCCGTCCTGTACGGAAACTGCACGGCCCTCGATGGTCAGGCTTATCATCTTCACGTCCGCCATCAGGCCACCTGCGCGGGCACCATGTGGACCTTCTTCACCTTGATCAGCGCCTCGAAGTCGGCGCGGAATTTCAGAATGCCGGAGCTGACAGGCACCGCGCATGAATCGCTCAACACGCAGATCGTCTTGCCCGTCATGTTTTCGCCAATCTCGAGCAGCGTATCGAGATCCTCGTGCGTGCCCTCGCCCGCGACAATCCGCTCGACGATCTTCGTCGTCCACGCGGTGCCTTCGCGACACTGCGTGCACTGCCCACAGCTTTCATGCGCAAAGAAGCGCGCCGCGCGGGCGATCTGCTTCACGAGGTTTTGCGCGTCGTCGATGACAATGACACCGCCGGAACCGAGCATCGTGCCATTGGCGACGAAGCCCTCATAGTCCATCGGGGTGTTCTCCGCTTCAGCGAGCGTCTGGATTGGCACCGAGATGCCGCCGGGGATGATCGCCTTGAACTGTCTGCCGGGGAGCGGTCCGCCGCAGAGATCGTACAGAAAATCCTTGAACGGAAACCCCAGCGTGACTTCGTAGTTGCCAGGCTTTGCGATGTTGCCGCAGACCGAGAAGAGCTTCGTGCCCGTGCTCTTGGGATTGTCCGCGCGGCCCATCTTCTTGTACCACTCGGCGCCGTTGTTCAGGATGTGCGGCACGGCGGCCAGCGTTTCGACGTTATTGATCGTCGTGGGCATGCCGAACAGGCCCGAAACAGCGGGGAACGGCGGCTTGATCCGCGGATTGCCACGCTTGCCCTCGAGCGACTCCATCATCGCGGTTTCTTCGCCGCAGATGTACGCGCCCGCGCCGCGGTGCACGTACACGTGCACCGTCTTGCCGGTGCCCATCGCGTTCGTGCCCAGGATG
>JBDTXZ010000218.1:0-6293 GCA_040005935.1 bacterium
GTGGACGAACTTCCCGAATATCTCGTCGCCGGAAAGCCGGTCGCCGTGTCCTTCGTGGTGCGACAACACGCCGTCACGTTGCTCGACGGACTCAAGCCCACCATCACCTTGAAGTCCGGCAGCACCGAGACAACCATTCCCGTGAATGGAGCGAATGAACGCGGTCGATATGCCGCGATGATCACCGCCCCACACGCCGGCGAATGGACCATCAAGATTCACAGCGGGTTCATGAATCTGGAGCGCACGTTGCTGCCGATGCACGTCATCGCGGCTGGCGCACCGGCCCCTCGCGCACTCGCGGACGCAGAGCGCGGACACCAGCTGTTCGTCGCCAAGGATTGCGTGTCGTGCCACATGCGCGGTGGAGAAGGAACGGACGGCTACAAGTTCGGGCCCGACCTTACCGGTAAGCGCTACGTCGCAGACTACGTGGCAAAGTTCCTCGCTGATCCCGAAAGCAGCCCGCTCTCGCGCATTGCAGCGATGACGCCGAACTCAACGCGTATGCCGAACCTGAATCTCAAGGAGCGCGAGATTGCAACGCTCGTCGCGTTTCTCAACTCCGAAGGGCCGGTGCTCGGCAAGGCGGCGGCCAAATAGCCGCTACTCGTACGTCAAGTGCCTCGATGGGACCGAGCTTGGCCGCGCGTAAAGTGCATGCTTGACATGCGTCGCGCTCCCCCGAGACGCAGGCCCCAGTCTCGATCCCCGCATGGAACGCCCAAGCCGGCAGTACTCCGCATTCGCGACTGGTGCGTCGATCCGAGGTCCGGCGGGATCTCGCGAAGGGGGGCGACCACTCGGCTGGAGGCGCGCACGATGCGCTTGCTGCTCCACCTCGTCGACCATGCCGGGGTGAGCGTTCGATCGGCGGTCGAATCGACGTCCGGCCCGGTGGCCCGCCGCGCGATATGCGCCCCGCCGATCGTCAATGGACCATTGCCGAACGTGTTCGAGATCCTGATTCGGACTCTCGTTCCCCCGGCGCTGGCGTGCACGACGAGTCGGACGGTCTGGTCGCGGAACGTCCGGAGTTTTCCTGGCAAGAATGGCTGCGCTGCCCGTCGCCCATGTTCCGATCCATCGTCGCTCGCCCTGCTCGGCGCTGCCGCTGAAAGCCACCGCTGGACGCGCCGGTCCCGGAATGGCGAGTGCCGAGGCGTACAGTATCCAGCAGTAGCGCGTGCGCGTCGTGTCCGACCAGTTCGTCATCTGAAGACCTCGAGAAGGGTAGAGGCCCGAAGTATTCTGGAGGACGTGAGTAGTCCTGAAGCAGGTCTGAAATCGAGCTGAATAGTTCTGATGCCGCGGAGCACCAAGCGTATCGCGGCGATGCTCTCACGCGCGGTGGGCGACCTGGAAGAATCCGACATCCGCGCCGACGACGCGCGGCGGTTCGCTACTCGTATCTGAGTGCTTCGATCGGATCGAGCTTCGCCGCGCGGCGCGCCGGCAGCACGCCGAACACCAGGCCAATTCCCACCGACACCGCCACTGCGATGAGCGTCTGAAAGAGCGGCGCATCCGCCGGCACATTCATCAGGAACGTCACACCGCGTCCGGCAATGAGGCCGACGATTATGCCGAGCAACCCACCGATGCCCGTGAGCGTCGATGCCTCGATGAGAAACTGCAGCAGGATGTCGCGCCGCGTGGCGCCGAGTGCCTTGCGAATGCCGATTTCGCGCGTGCGTGCGGTGACCGACACCATCATGATCGCCATCACGCCAATGCCGCCGACCATCAGCGCGACGGACGCGAGCACGAGCATCACGAGAAAGAAGATGTCGGTGATGGACATGAACACATCGAGGATCTGGTCCTGGCTGAGCAGATCGAAGTTGTTCTTCTCGCCTGGTCTCAGGCGTCGCAACTCGCGGAGCGCCACCGTGACTTGATCTTCTGCGTCAGCAACGGTGACACCCGGCTTTGGCTTGACGACGATGAACAGCGCGTTCGTCTTGTCGATGTTGTACGCGTGCCACGTGTACTCGAACGGCATGATGGCGCCGATCTCCTGACCCGGCGGCGAGAAGATATTCGCGGGCTCCTGATAGAGCCCGATCACCTGCACTGGGCGTCCGCCGATCATCACGGTCTTCTCGAGCGGATATTCGCGCCCGAATATCTGTCGCGCGTGCCGCTCCTGTAAAACCACGACAGCCGCGCCGCTACGCAGCTCGTTCTTGGTGAACCACCGTCCGTCCACGAGGTCGCCACCGAAGACTTCCTGATAGCGGTCGTCCGCACCGTACACGATGACGCCACGTGTCCGCGAGCCACCGTAGTTCACTCGCGCTTGTATCTGCGACCAGATCCCCGCGTACTCGACGCCCGGAAGCTGTTGAATTCGCACCGCTTCCGGCGACACGAGGTCAGGTCGAACGCGCACGTACTTCGGCAGCTGGTCCGGATTGATTGGCGTCGTCGAGAAAATCTTCATCACGTAAAACGTCGTCGGGCCAGCGACACTGATGGTCGTCAGGATCTGGTCGCGAATTCCCTTGACGATCGTCGCCATCGTCATCACCGTCGCCACACCAATGACGACGCCGAGTATGGTGAGACCGGAGCGCAGCTTGCTAACGCGCAGTGCGTCGACCGCGATGCCGATATTTTCGCGAAACTGATCAATGGAAAGGACGCGAGGAATCATTCGGCCCTCAACGCGTCGATCGGATCAAGGCGAGCAGCGCGTCGCGATGGATAGACGCCGAATATCACACCGACCCCTGCGCCGAGAAATACGGCGAGCACCACGGACCACCACGTGATGCGCGCCGGCAGCGGTGACGCGAACGACACCAACTCGGCAAATGCCCAACCGGAGAGCACGCCGATGATGCCACCGAGCGCGGAGAGTGCAATGGCTTCGACGAGAAATTGTCGCTCGATGTCGCGCGCGCGTGCACCAACCGCCTTGCGAATGCCGATCTCGCGCGTGCGCTCGCTCACCGCCATGAGCATGATGTTCATGATCACGATACCACCGACCACGACACCGATGGCGACAACGGCTGGAATCACGCTGAACAACACCGCGGTGAGGTTCTTCCAGAAATCGACCAGCGCCTCGGCGGTCTCCACAGAGAAGTTGTTCTCCTGACCCGGGCGCAGGTGTCGCTGCATGCGCATCGCTTCCTCGGCGCGCGCCATCGCCGGTGCCACCTCCGCCGCTTCGGCCATCTTGATGGAGATCGACGTCGACGCACGATGACCGTAAATCATTTCGTAGCGCGACAGCGGGATCATCGCGATCGCATCGAAGGATTGTCCGAGGACGCGGCCCTTGGACGCCAGGACTCCGACCACTTCGAAGCGCTCGTCGGCGAGCTTGATCTCCTTGCCAATCGGGTTTGTCGCTTCGAACATCTTTTCGGCCACTTCGCTCCCGATGACGACAACGGCGCGTCGTTGTATTTCGTCGAGATCGATGAGTGGACGCCCACGTTCGGCGTGATAATCCTGCACTTCCTGATACGGCGCGGTGATGCCCCGAATGGTGACGTCGCCGATGACGCGATTGCCCCACTGGACATCCGAAAGCGGTGACGGCCCGCCGGAGGTGATCGCAATCGCCTGCGCGTTGGGAAGTGCGGCGCGCACCGCTTCGAAGTCCGTGCGGGTGACGATTGGGCGGCGCGCGACCTTCTTCCACATCTCGTCGTCGAAGAACCCGAGTTGAATGGGGACGCGTCGCACCTGGAACGCGTTCGTGCCGATTACCGAATTCGCGATGTTGTTCTTGACGTACGAGTTCATCCCCTGGATGACGGCGACGACGGCGACCAGGAATGCGACCGAGACGATGATGCCGAGGAGCGTGAAGAAGCTCCTCAGTTTGTTGGCGCGAATTTCGGCGAGCGCGGTAAGGAGGACGTCTGCGAAGTGCATGGCGGGGGCGGAGTACTCTATATGTAGTCTCTCACCCTACGCGAGGGACCGCCACTTGTGACAGCACCAAGGAATGGCACGCACCGGCGGATATGCGGATAGCGCGGCGCGGCGTCGCGGTACAACGTTAACGCAGCTCGACAACGCAGGCTCGACATACGCCCTCAACTCGCCCTCCTCGACACGACCATCATGCGACTTCTCGCGCGTTTGCTCATCAACGCATTTGCTCTCTGGTGTGCCGCCCGGTACGTCGAGGGAATTCATTACGCAGGGAGTTGGCAGGGACTGCTCGGCCTGGCGCTGGTGTTCGGGTTCGTGAACACCTTCATTCGGCCGGTGCTGTCGCTCCTGTCATTTCCGATCCAGCTGCTGACGCTTGGCTTGTTTACGCTCGTGATCAACGCGTGCATGCTGCTGCTCACGGCGTGGGTCGCGGTGCGGTTCGACATCGCGTTTTCGGTGCGTGGTTTTTTGCCGGCGCTGGTTGGCGCACTCCTCATCAGCGTGATCGGTATGGTGCTGGGCGTCGTGCTCAAGGGAGACAAGCGCAAGGACGACGACTAGCCGTCATCAACTGACAGTTCGCTGCGGGGCCCGGTAGGGTCTGACGCGAATGCGGTGTGCGATTTTTCGCGCGTGCGCCAGGTCGAATGCCAGCTGCATTTGCATGAGCGTGTTCATCGTAACGCCGAACGCCTTTTCGATTCGCAGCGCCATTTCGCTGGTCAGTGCCGCGCGTCCGTTCACGAGATTCGACAGCGTGGGCCGAGCGACGCCAAGCACCGCTGCTGCCGCTGTCACGGAGAGGGAATGGGCATCGAGTATCTCGGTGCGGATGAAGAGTCCCGGGTGAGGCGGTGTCAGCATGCGCATGCGGCTCTCCGCTAGTGATAGTCTTCGAAATCGATGTCAAACAGTTCGCCTTCCGTCGTATCCACCCGAAACATCAGACGCCAGTTCCGCGTCACCATCAGGCTCCAGACGCCGCTTCGCGTGCCAGCCAGACTATGCGGGTGCCACGTCGGCAGGGACCGTAGTTCCTCCACGTCCGTCATCGCCTGAAGAAAACCAAGCATCTTTGAAGCCTGTCGATGCACTGTGGCGGAAGACGCCTTCCGTCGCCGCGCGCGAACAGTCGCTCCAGGCCTCGATGGGAGAAGCCTCGACGCTTCACCGCGCAATCAGAGTGTAGTGCGTAACGCTACACTTGACAAGGCGCGATGAGCGCACGCCGAAGGACACCGCGGCCGAAGCAGTTGGCATACCCGAACAATGCGGCGCCGTCACCAGCGCGCGTCACCAATTCACCGCCGAGTGTATCCTCGCACCGCACCCCAATGACTTCGGCAATCGAAGGCATCGTCGCGACTGCATCGTTGGGTCACTGGGCGTAAGGTCGGGTCCAGGCTACTTCACCCGTGCGGTAGGAGGTGTGAGCCCGACGCTTGCTCGTCGGCACGCGCACGTGGGGCGGATTGGTGGGCACGACTGGCGTTCCAGCGACGGTCGATGGTGGCGGCATCGGCGTTTTACGATGCGAAGGGTGCGTGGAGTATCGAGAACGAGGGCATCGCACCTGACATCGAGGTTGAGTACATGGCGTCGGACGTCATCAAGGGGCACGACCCGCAGCTGGAGCGCGCAGTAAAGGAGGCGCTTCGGTTGCTCGATCAGGCGCCGGGCAAGCGAGTGGCGCGACCTGCTCCGATTGACCGCACGCACCCGTAGCATTTGTCATCCTGAGCCGCGGGCCGTTGTCATCCTGAGCGAGCGCAGGGAGTGGGCCGTTGTCATCCTGAGCGAGCGCAGCGAGCGGGCCGTTGTCATCCTGAGCGAGCGCAGCGAGTCGAAGGATCTGCACGTGCAGGCGACAGAAGCTTAGACCGACGAGGTCTTAGCGCTTGCGCGCGGGCTTCACGTCGGGCGCCCACGCCTGCCAGCTCCCGCGTTCTCCCTGCTTCGCGATGATCTTCGTGAGGCGCTCGGCGGCATTGTGCCAGTTCGTTTCGGCGGCCCGTTGCGCGGCGTCGGCGTCGCCCTTGGCGATGCTGGCGGCGATCTTCTCGTGTTCCCGGACCGACGTTGCCACCTGGTCGTGCAGGACCATCACGTAGAGTCGTGAATAGCGGTCGCTCTGGGGCTTGATCGCGTTATACAGCGCGAGGAGGCGTGGTCCGGCGACACCGTCCACGTAACGGCTGTGAAACGCGTGATCGAGGTCGAAGAAGCGGTCGGCGTCGCCCGGCTGGTGTGATTCGGCGGCGAGTTCCGCGTTCACTTCGCGCAGACTCTTCGCGATCTCGCGGCGCCGCGCAGCGGGGAGCAGCGCTGCCGTGCGCGCCGCGAGGCCTTCAAGGTGGCCGACGATGAACATGACTTCCCGACCATCGTCC
>JBDTXZ010000219.1:0-6289 GCA_040005935.1 bacterium
CGAAACACCGGCACGACCTCGAAGCCAGGCAGGTACATGGCGCCAAGTCCCCAGACGTAGCGGCCGAGCTCGCGGCTGCCAGACGTGTCGGGATCCTGTGCGTAGATGCGCACGCTCGTCGAATCCACCGAGCCATCCTCGGCCACCACATTGCCGACGATGTCATCCGTCATTCCCGCGATCACGTGCTTGCCTTCGGCTTTCAGTCGCTCCGCGAGATGCGTGGCGCCGAGCAATCCCTGCTCTTCCGCAGCGTGCAGGACGAAGATGACGGTAGCATCGAGCCCCCGTGGGTATCGCTTCGAAACAACGCGAGCGAGCTCGACGACGGCGGACGTCCCGGAACCATCGTCATCTGCGCCCGGGGCGGCGTTCGTCGAATCGACGCCGCCATTGGGCGGAACGCTACAGACGCACGAGTCATAGTGGCCCCCGATGACAATGACTCGATTGGTGTCTCGGCCCGGAAGAATGCCGAGCACGTTGACGATATTCGCCGACGCCTGTTGCGGATGTCGAGCCACACGAATTACGGCCGCATCATACTCGACGCGCAGGCAACCGCCGCACTCTCGGCTACTCTCCTGCAGTTGTCCAAACAACCAGCGACGCGCGGCACCGATGCCGCGCGTGGTGGAGAGAGTGTCCGAAAATGTGTTGCGCGTGCCGAATGAGACGAGTGCAGAATCGGTTGTGCGAATGCGCGCGGGGCTCACGTCAGCGAGCGCGGCGGCGAGCGCTGGATCACGCGCGAGGCCGATTCGTGGATCGCCGAGCCAGCCGGAGCCGGCGGGGATGATCGCGAGCCCAGAAGGGGACGGCACGATATCGACGTGCGTCGTCGTGGACGTGGTGCAAGCCGATGCAGCGATGATCGCAATGGCTGCGAGTGACTTGATCATTGGAAGGGTCATGAACGTGCGGTTCGAGGCAGCGCGGATTCTGCGGGTCACAGCGATCAACGCGGACCTTTCATACTAGCAGCGAGAGCAGACGATCTGCGTGCATCCGTATCGCCGGGACTGTCCGCGATCAATTTGGCCGGCAGCGCTCCAGCGACGTTGGTCCGCCAGACTAGAACATCGACATGGCGAGAAACGAACGAAGTGAATCATTCGTATTGCGCAGGCGTCCCGAGAGCACGCGTGTGACGGCCCACAGCACCTTGTACGCCATCTCTCGATTGAAGTCGAGCGCCATCTCGAAGTCGGGACGCGAAATCGTCAACGCCGTTGTGCCACCGTTGGAGATGGCGTGCGTCGAGCGCTCGTGGCGATCGAACACGGCCATCTCTCCGAACAGCGCGCCGGGCTTCAGGATGGCGAGTGCTTCTTCACCGCTACCAGGCACGTCGCGGCTGATGCGCACCTCACCCTCGCAAATGAGATAGAGCCGATTGCCAGTTTCGCCTTCGCGAAAGATGTACTCTCCGCTGACGAACTTTTCCTCGCGGCACACCTCGGCGATCTCGGTCAGGTCGCTCTCATCGAGATCCTTGAAGATGACGACGTTCCTCAGCAGCGCGACGGTGTCAGGCATGCAACTCCACGAAGGACAGCGGGACGTGAACGCGAAAGCTTACGGATCGATGCGACGAGGGGCAAGGTCGCATCCCGTGGATCAGCTAACGCAACAGATTTGCGCGATCATTATCTTGTGAATCGCATGACGATTCCCCGCCGCACGCTCGGCAGTCTTCCCAATCTCCTTTCGTGCTCCAGGCTGGTACTGGCGGCAGGCTTCGTCGCCACCGGCGGTGCGGAACTGCGCGTCGGCCTCATTGGTGTCGCAGCCGTTACCGACTTTCTCGACGGGTGGCTTGCACGTCGCGTGCATGCGACGTCTCGATGGGGTGCGCTGCTCGATCCAATTGCAGATCGTGTGTTCGTGCTTACCGTCGTCGGAACGTTCCTGTTCGCTGGGCTGCTCTCCACGTCGGCGTATTTCATTTTGCTGACGCGCGATCTTGCGACGGCAATTGGATTTCTTGTCGCGCGGATCATCCCATGGCTGCGTCCCGTTGAGTTCAAGGCGCGCATCTCGGGTAAACTGGTGACCGTGCTCCAACTCCTGACGTTGGCCGCTGTACTCGGTGCGCCTCGCGCCGTGCCGTTGCTGCTCGCCGGTGTCGCGGTGACATCGACGCTGGCGATCGTGGACTATACGCTCGCGCTCTGGCGGGCGAGAGCCGCGTGAAGGTCGCGACGTCTGCGTTGATTGCGCTCGCCGTGGCGGCACCTGCAGTCGCTCGCGCTCAGGCACCTGACCTACGCGTAGCGCCCGAACTGCGCGTGGATGCGATTGTCTCGGAACATCGAACAGCGGTGCAGGCCGGGGGAGGGGTGCAAATCCCCGCCGGCTACTACGCACGAATCGGCATCACAGGTGCCGCTGGTGCAGACTTCCTGCGTGGAGAGACGGACGCCAGCGCACGTGTCGACGTGATCGGCCGATTCCTCTTCGACCCGTTCCGACAAAACCGGTGGGGCCTGTCAGCCGGTGCGGGTGTCAGCCTGCGCGCGCACACGCACGATTGGGGTAGACCGTTTCTCGTGGCAGTTGTCGATCTCGAGGGTCCGCGCGGCAGTAGCGGCGTGGCGCCGACGATTCAGGTCGGGCTTGGCGGCGGCGTGCGCCTTGGGCTGGGAATGCGGTGGGGAACGCCGGGCGCGCGCTGAACGAGGCAGAGTGGCCGAAGTAGCGCGTCGAGCCGGGAGCCGCGAGCACGATAAAGAGGGCGGGAGACGTCGTGTCTCCCGCCCTCTCATTTATCGATCGTCAATTTCGTGCGAGGCCGTCAGGCTGCCGACGCCGCGTCCGTCTCCGTCCGCGCCTTTGGCGGCTGGGCGAAGCGCATACCGAGCGTCTTCAATTCGCTGATCTGCGGCTCGCTTAGCTCGGGGAACCGTTCGGTCATATACTTGATGGTCTCGGCGAACCACTCTTCGACATGCTCTACATCGGCGCCGACGACGCCACAACGCATGATGTGCTGGAACAGCTCATCGCGGGCCTGCTCAAACGGCGATGGCTCCACGGGTCCTGCATATCGACGTGTTCCTGTATTTCTCTGCGGCTTGGCCATGAATTCGGATTTGGGTGGAAGACTTGTGAATATAACGGATTGGAAGCGTTTCTCACAGTCTCGGGATACGCGCCAATTCAACGCTGGAGTGCTTCCGCCTCGATGAATTCAAGGAGCAGATTAACGAGCGTATCTGGCGCTTCCTCAGGCACCAGCCGACCGACGCCTGGAAGGTGCACCACCCCGCTCCCAGGGATAGTATCGGCCAATCGGTCCGCAAATTTAGGGCTCACCCAGGGATCCTGGTCGCCCCAGACGATCTGTGTCGGCTGGGAGATCCCTTTCAGGTCGACATCCTCCATGTCCTCGTCGTCAACGGAGCGGGCGAGCAGGAGCAGATGGTTGAGGCCTTCCTCGCCGACGTACGGTGCCAGGTACCGTGCGACGAGCTTGTCCGGCATGTTTTCCGGATCGGCCACACTTCGGCGCAAGAGGTCTCCCAGAATGGGAGCTGCGCCCAGGATGCCCTTGCTCACCTGAAAGGCGAATCGGGCAGTATTCCGCTGCAAGGACGTGATGTCGCCCGCAGGGATCTCGTCCAAAGCGATCGAATTCACGAGAAAGAGTCGCTCGACGCGCTCGGGACGTGTTGCGGCCAGCCGCAGGGCGACGGCGCCACCAAGGTCCAATCCGACGACGGTGGCCTTCGGAAGGCGCAGGGCGGTCAGGCCGCGATCAACGAGATTCGTCTGGGATGCAATGCCGAAGTCGGCGTCGAACGGCCGATCCGACTCGCCGTACCCGAAGAGGTCCATGGCGAACGCGGTGCGATTCGCCAACGCGATCTCGGGGGCGATTTCACGCCACACGAAGCTGGACGTCCCGAAGCCATGCAGCAATACGACAGGAGCGCCGCCATGGCCGTACCGCTCGACGTGAATCGAGCCGGGGCCAACCGGAATGCGCAACAGGTCAGCGTCGATGGGACCTTCCTCCACGAGCCAGGGTAATTCGGGGGCGCGCGCCTGAGACGCATGAGGTAGCTCGCTCGCGCGCCGCGGGTCAAGCCCGCCTCGTCAATGCACGCCTCGCGCCGCGAGCGCCCGCCACCGCCCGAACTTTGAGCGAGTGGAGCGATCGATCGCATGGAAAGCGGCTCCGGCGACGAAGTCGTCCTCCTGAGCGAGCGAAGCACGTCGAAGGGATCTGCGCCGCATTCCTTGCTTGCATCAGTGCGTATCCGCTCTAGCTTTCGCCCGCGCGCATCGACTTATCTCGAGGGAACACATGGCAAAGAAGGTTGAATCGAAGGGCAGAGGGACGGCGGGGCGACCGAGCGTCGTCAGGGCCGCGAAGCGTGGCGGGCCAGGACAGAAATTCTGGATCGCGCTTGGCGCTCTGGCGATAGCCGGCATTGGCGCGGTCAGCTGGGCTGCGAATCGGCCCAAGGCCGCCCCTGTCGCGTTCGATCCCAACCTCAAGGCGAAGGGCTACCTGCTCGGAAACGCCTCGGCACCGGTGGAAATCATCCAGTATGCGGACTTCGAGTGCCCGAGTTGCGGCCAATACGCAACCGTCACTGAGCCCGACGTCAGAACTCGGCTCGTGAATACAGGCAAGGTGCGCATCAAGTACCTCGATTTCCCGCTCGCAATGCACCCGAATACCTGGGACGCGTCGCTAGCCGCTTCCTGCGCCAACGATCAGGGAAAGTTCTGGGAAATGCACGACCTGATCTTCGCGAACCAGGACAGGTGGAACGGGGAAGCAACGAAAAAACCGCGCAAGCCACTCGGCACCATCGCGCAGGGGCTTGGGCTCGACATGACGAAGTACGATGCGTGCATGGACGCGGAGACGCACCGCGCCCAGATCCAGGCGAACGAGGCTGAAGGCGAGCGGCGCGGGATTAGTCAGACACCATCGTTCGTCATCGGCGGACAGCTCTATCCTGGCGCCCTGAGTTTCGACGCGCTCAACAAGATTGTCGAGGCTGAATTGGCGAAACCGAGGAAAGCAGCGTCGCAAGCTGATTCCAGCGCTCCAACTGCACCCGGTGACGCGAAGAAAGGTGCGTCACTCACGCCGACGACGAAGAGCAAGTGAACAAACGCATGCTGGCGGCGCTGGTTGCGCTCGCCGGGATGTTCGTGGCGCTGTACCTCACGTTATACAAGCTCGGCTACATCGGCACGCTGGTGTGTGCGGTCGGCTCGTGCGAAACCGTCCAGACGTCCAAATGGGCGAAGTTCCTGGGCCTTCCAGTTGGCGCCTGGGGCGTGGGGTACTACGTGGCCGTGCTGGCAGTGTCACTGGCTGGCTTGGCGCCGGCCCTGGCGGAGCGCCGAGCAGTGTCGCAACTGCTGGTCGCGATGACGGGCTGGGGCCTTCTGTTCTCGCTCTGGCTCACGTATCTCGAGCTTTTCGTGATCCACGCCATCTGCCAGTGGTGTGTGATCTCTGCCATCCTGGCCACGGCGCTGTTCGTGATCTGCTGGATGGATCTGCGCGAGGTGACGTCCTGGGCGGAGGAGCTTGCCGAGGAGCTTCGCGGTGCCGGCTATGGGAGCGGCATCCGGAACACGGCAGAAGTCAGTCTGCGCGCGGTCAGGCCAGACGATGGTGAGCGGGTGAACGGTGAACGGTGAACGGTAACTGCGTTTGAAGTTGCCGATCACCGTTCACTGTTCACCGTTCACTTTGCAGTCCTACGCGCGCTTTGCTCCGCGCTTCGCTTCAGATGAATCGCCGAGCCGTAAGGGCGGGCGCGATTCGTCCGGCGCGGCCGACGCCTCTTCGCGCGAACGGCGACGATACGGCACGAGATCCTGGCCGAGTACCACGAGGGTGCGCGTCGCCACTGTGCTGGCGAGCGGCTCCGGGATCGACATCAGCCGAATGTATGAATCGATCGCTCGATCGAAGGTAAGATCTTCGGCGAGCGTGTCCACGAACATCAGCGCATTGTCGACGTGCGTCCTGATGATCGACTCCTCGGCGCGCGCCTGCGCAAGCCGCAGCCGACGCTCCGCGCTCGGATCGATCTTGCGGGAGAACAGGTTCTCCGGGAACAGTCGCTTGAGCCAACTCCACATGGTCATACCGGTTTGGGGCAGCTCCCGCTAGCGCACGGAATATACCAGAAGCTAAGCTGCTGCTCCACCAACTCCCGCCCCTCCGCAATGCGCCGGATCCATCACAACCTGACTTTCCAAGTTCTCGTCGCCATCACACTGGGCGTGTTGCTCGGATTGTTCTCGCCGG
>JBDTXZ010000220.1:0-6286 GCA_040005935.1 bacterium
GAGGGATTTGCTGGTGAGTTGCGCGCCGCGAGCGCCGCTCGCAAGCGCAACGTCCACGCGATCGTTAACGACGAGCCACGCACCAGTCAGACCCTGAGCCGCGGCCAGCCCCTCGGCCAACGCCTGAAATCGCGCACCGCTCACGCGACTGCCTCGGAGATGCAGCGCGCCACGCGCGCCGAGTACTCGCATTACGGCGCAGGCGACATCGATGAAGTCAGCGCGAGCGATGACCTCATCACTCGTAACTGCATGCACCACCGGCACACCGATCGTGCGCACGCTGACCTCGTCGTCGAGAGTCATTGCTCCCTACGAGTGTGTCTCACGCCCGGTGTCGAACCGGTCTCCTACCGCGATTCCGCGTCCATGCGCCCACTCGCTCGGCGTGAGCCGTCGCTTGCCTGATGGCTGCACCGCGAACACGCGCACGGCGCCCGATCCGCACGCGACGAGCAACCCTGCGTCATCGATGGCCAGGACGTCGCCGGTTGCGTGCGACGTACCGCGCGGCGCGATGCGAGCGCCAAACAGCTTGACGTCCGAGCCATTCACCGTCGACCACGCGCCGGGCTTGGGGTCGTACGCGCGAATGTGCCGGCTTACCTCGTGCGCCGTTCCCAGCCAGTTCACTTGCGCCGATTCACGCGTGAGCTTGGCGGCATACGTCGCCTTCGTTTCGTCCTGTGCCTGCTGAATCGACGCGCCGAGTTCGATCAGCGCCAGCGCTTCAATCAATGCACCAGCTCCCAGCTCGCTTAAACGCAATGAGAGTTCGAGAGAGGTTTCGTCTTCGAGAATCTCGGTGCGAGCAGTGTGCAGGACGGGTCCCGCGTCCATTGCAGACACCATCTGCATGATGGTCACGCCGGTTTCGGCGAGTCCGTCGCGAATGGCCGCCTGAATCGGTGCCGCGCCGCGCAGCGCAGGAAGGAGCGATGCGTGGATGTTCAGGGTGCCGAGTCGGGGAAGGTCGATCGCGGCCTTCGGCAAAATGTGTCCGTAGGCGACGACGACACTGATGTCGGGCGCGAGCTCCGACATTGCCGAGAGAAACGCATCGCCGCGCGGCTTTTCTGGCTGGAGCACCGGGATGTCTTCTGCGAGCGCGACGAGCTTGACTGGCGACGGCTGCAGCGTGGAGCGAGAGCGCCCGACTGACTTGTCCGGCTGCGTGACGACGCCGACCACGTCGAAGCCTTCGCCAATGAGCGCGCGCAGTGGTGCGGTCGCGAATTCGGGGGTGCCCCAGAACAGCACTCTCATGGCTGGTGTCGTCCTAAGCGTAGCCTGTCATCCCGCAGGGGCGAGCAACACGAGCGAGTGTCGGGAACTACCGTCTCCCGTCTCGATGCAAGCCACGGTGCGAGGAGGCTAGATCCCGACGCCCGCTTCGCTCGCGCGGGACGACAGTTCACAGCTCCTCCTCCGGATGCTCATGCTCACTCAACTCTTCCGGCGTCTCGAGCGCGACCCGCCGAATATATCCAGGGAAATCGTCCGCGCTGAGCTTCCACTTTGTCAGTGCCGCCGCGCGCTTGAGTACGCTGAGGTAGTCGAGAAAGAGCTTGCCATCGAGATGATCGATCTCGTGCTGCAGGCAGCGTGCGAGAAGATCCGTCGCGTCGCGCTCGAAGACTTTGCCATTTCGATCGAGCGCGCGAACAGTCACACTCTTCGGCCGTTCGACGTCGGCGTAGATGTCCGGAATGGAAAGGCAGCCTTCCTCGCCCTTCGCCTTGTTCGACGAAGACTGAATGATCTCGGGGTTGATGAGGACGATTTGCTCCTCCCCAAGATCGACGACCGTGAGCCGTTCCGTGCGTCCCACCTGCGGCGCGGCGAGCCCGATGCCTCGCGCATGGTACATCGTGTCGAACATGTCGTGAATCAGACGCTGCAACTCGTCCGTGATCTTCGTGACCGGCGTCGTGGCTTGACGGAGAATCGGATCTCCGAGAACGCGAATGTCGAGGATGCTCACGACGTTGTCCTAGCTCACCGATCCAGCGTCGGCGCCCCCGCGCGACACGGGCGCTGAGCTGACGCCAACGATGCGCGCGATCCGGCCTCGCTCGACGATAAGGCGTGACTCCGCCGACTTGATCGTGATCGGATCTTCCATGCCTTTCGACTTGTCGCTGCTCCCGGCTTCCTTCACGTGCACCACCTCTCCGACAATTCCACCCGCCGTGACGATCTGGTCACCGCGCTTGATGGATCGAAGCGCATCTTCGTGCTTCTTCTTCTGCGCCTGCTGCGGACGAATGAGCAGGAAATAGAAGATGGCAAAGATGGCGACGACCTGGAGGAGCAAAGGCGCCAGGCTTCCGCTGGCACCGCCACCGAATTGCAGGGCGAGAAGTGCGGGGAGCAAACCGGAATGCGTCATACGGAGGTCGTCGCAGTGCGTGAGTGATAGCGTTGGAGCCATGCTGCGCTCCAGGCGTCGAAGGTGCCGGCGAGTAGCGCGGTACGCGCCTCCCGCATCAGCAGCACGAGGAAATGTACATTGTGCAGCGAGAGGAGGCGGAGGCCGAGAATCTCGTCCGCCAGCCACAGGTGCCGGATGTACGCGCGGGTGAAGCGCGTGCAGGCGGAGCACTCGCACTCCGCATCCAACGGCCGCCGATCAGCCCGAAATTCGGCGCGCTTGATATTGAGCCGGCCGTCGCGCGTGAACACCGCGCCGTTCCGACCCATGCGCGTCGGCGCCACGCAGTCGAACAGATCGACGCCTCGCCGGACGCCCTCCACGAGATCTTCCGGAAACCCCACGCCCATGAGGTATCGAGGCCTGTTCGCCGGGAGCACGGCATCCACGTCCTCGAGGATGCGATACATGTCGCCCTTGGCCTCGCCGACCGAGAGCCCGCCAATGCCAAAGCCCTTCCAATCGCCCATGTCGCGAATGGCGGCGGCCGCCTCCCGCCGCAAACCCGCGTGGATGCCACCCTGCACAATGGGAAATAGCGCCTGTTCGGTACGCCCCTCGATGGGATCGTCGGCGTTGAGCTGATCGAATGCCGTTCGACAGCGCGCGAGCCAACGGAGGCTTCGCTCACTGGCATCGCGCGCAACGCTTGCCTCACTCTGCCCTGGCACCACGTGATCGAACTGCATGATGACGTCGGCGCCGAGGTTGCGCTCGATGCGCATGACGCTTTCCGGCGTAAAGCGGCGGCTCGATCCGTCGATGTGACTGCGGAAATCGACGCCATCTTCGTCGATGTCGCGAAGGCCCTGCAGGGAAAAGACCTGGAAGCCGCCGGAGTCCGTGAGAATTGGCCCGCTCCACTGCATGAACTCGTGCAGCCCACCAAGCTCGCGAATGAGTTCGTCGCCAGGCCGGAGATGGAGGTGGTACGCGTTCGCGAGAATCATCTGCGCGTCCATCGCGTGAAGATCCTCGGGGTCGAGCGCCTTGACAGTCGCGAGCGTTCCCACCGCCATGAAGGCAGGTGATTGCACGGCGCCGTGTGGCGTATCGAACGTCGCGGCGCGAGCAGCGCCGGCTGTTGCTTCAAGTGTAAAGTCGAAACTCACGAGTCGTGGGGAAAGTCTGTCGTCCTGAGCGCAGCGAAGGACCTGCAGTGCAGTGAGTACGCGCCAATTGTTGGGTTCAATCGACCGTCACACCACAACCATCGCGTCGCCATACGAATAGAACCGGTACCCCTCGGCGATCGCTTCGTGATACGCGCGCATCGTCAACTCGTAACCAGCGAATGCCGCGACGAGCATGATGAGCGTTGAGCGAGGGAGATGAAAGTTGGTGATCAGCGCGTCGACCGCGCGCAGGTGCTGCGGCGGACGAATGAAGATACGCGTCTCTCCTGCCCCGGGTGCGACGCCCTCGTCCGTCATTGCACTCTCGAGCGTGCGCACCGTGGTCGTGCCCACCGCCCACACTCGGCGTCCGGCATCGCGCGTCTCGCGCCACGCTCGAGCGGTTTCGTCTGGAAGTGTGTAACGCTCCTCGTGCATCACATGCGCCGCGGGATCGTCTACCTCGACTGGCTTGAAGGTTCCCGCGCCTACGTGGAGGACGACGTCGGCGCGGCGCACGCCGCGTGTCTCGATGTCGCGCAGCAGTTCGGGCGTGAAATGCAGTCCGGCAGTGGGAGCCGCGACGGAGCCCGCTTCGCGAGCGTACACGGTCTGGTATCGTTCGACGTCAGCCGCGTCATCGCCGCGCGCGATGTATGGCGGCAACGGAATGTGCCCATGCGCCTCGATGGCGGTCTCGACGCCCGATGAGGACCGCAACTGCACGATCCGCGTGCGCCGCTCGGTGACGCTCACAATCTCCGCGCTGAATCCAGGGGCGAACTCCACGACCCGGCCCGGCTTGAGCTTGCCGCCGGGCGACACCAGTGCCTCGTATCGGCCGTCGCCAAGGTGGTCGAGTAGAAAGACCTCCGCCGGCGCACCAGAACCGACACGCGTGCCGAGCAACCGCGCCTTCACGACTCGCGACCGGTTCACGACGAGCAGATCACCGCGGCTCAGGAGCGAAGGAACATCCGAGAAGTGTCGGTGCGAAATCGTTCCGGCGGCGCGATCGACCAGCATCAACCGGCTCGCATCGCGCCGCACGAGCGGAGACTGCGCAATCAGCCCGTCGGGAAGATCGAAGTCGTAGTCGGACGTCAGGTGCCCAGCGGTCAGCGGCCGTCTCCCGTCCAGAGCAGGATGAGCGCGCACCACGGCTCCCCATCCAACGGGGAAGAGCCGGCGGCTCTCCCCGCTCTCTTGAATTGCAACGGCATGGTAGCGGGACCGGAGTACACTTCGATGCCGGCGAGCTCGTTGGGGGATGGAACGAACGACGGCGCGATGGGAAGACCGTTCAACATGATTTGCGGCGTGCAGTTGGAGCGAGTGCTGGCCACTCGTGCCAGACCCTTGTCGTCGATGTCGCTCACCCTGATCGACGGAATGCCGCGAAGGAGTTCGAATGTCGTGACAGGATTGCGCTGCACGATCTCTTCCCGCGTGATGAAGTGGCCGATGCCCTCGTCACGCCGCTGATAGAACTCTGTCATGCGCTGCGACACGCCGCGGGCACTGATTTCCATCGCCGCGAGTTTCGCCACCACGGGATTGAGCGTGAAGGAAAGTCGCGTGACTTCCTCCGGCTCGACGAGCACTTTCGACGTCGTGCCTTCGTAGCCGAGCCGTCGCACGAGCAAAACGTATTCGCCCTGCGGCATGCCGAGCATACGGAAGCGGCCGTTGTCCCGGGTGGACACGCGCAGCCCCGATCCGAGAATCGAGATGGTCGCGCCCTCCAGCGGTACGAGCGCTGTGTCCGCGACGAAGCCGTCAATGATTCCGGGGCGAACTCGCAGGCGCGCGCTATCCGTCTGCGCCGCGGCCACGTGGGCCGCGATACCGATGGCGACGAGGAGTGCCTGCCGAGCTCTCGAGAGGATCATGACTATTATTGTCGTCCTGAGCGCAGCGAAGGACCTGCACCTACCCTGAACAACTGCACGTTGACACACCAATTCTAGAACAACAGCGGCTGATCACCGGCGCGTGCGGGCGGCGCGTACCCAAAATGCCGGTACGCCTGGGCGGTGGCAACTCGCCCGCGCGGCGTGCGCTGCAGGAAGCCCTGCTGGACGAGAAACGGTTCGTACACTTCTTCGAGCGTGTTGGTGTCCTCTCCAATCGCCGCCGAGATCGTGGAGACGCCCACTGGCCCGCCATCGAATTTCTCGATGATCGCCTTGAGGATGCGCGAGTCCATGTCGTCGAGGCCGAATTGATCGACGTCGAGCATGGCGAGCGCCGCGCGTGCGACGTCCTCTGTAATCACACCATCGGCTCGCACCTGCGCGTAGTCGCGCACCCTGCGCAGCAAGCGGTTTGCGACGCGCGGTGTGCCACGCGAACGACGCGCGATCTCGCGCGCGCCCGCAGGCTCGATTTCGACTTTCAGCACATCGCCCGTACGACGCACAATGAGCTCGAGATCTTCCGGCGAGTAGTAATTGAGGCGCTGCTCGATGCCGAAGCGCGCGCGCATCGGAGGCGTGAGCATGCCGAATCGCGTCGTCGCACCGATGAGCGTAAAGCGCTCGATCGGCATGGTGATGGTCTGCGCCTTTGGCCCTTCGCTCAGTCGAATGTCGATCTTGTAGTCCTCCATCGCGGGATAGAGGAACTCCTCGATCACGGGACGCAGGCGATGAATCTCGTCAATGAACAGGATGTCGCCGGCGCGCAGGTTCGTGAGCGTACCAACGAGGTCGCCGGGCTTCTCGAGCGCTGGTCC
>JBDTXZ010000221.1:0-6280 GCA_040005935.1 bacterium
ACGCGCACTGTGACGACTGGAGTCCCGAACGCGCTCCGGCGCATGGGGAGCGTCACTGGAGACGACGGCACGTCCATCACGGGGACCGGTACGTCGAAGAGCGCGTGACCCCATCGCTCCACACCGGCCTGCGCGACCTCCGGGTCTGCGGTCTCGGTACTATCCCTGTCCGTGCCGATAGCACTCAGCGCTGGCCAATCAGATTTCCATGAAAGCGCCATCGTGAGCCCTATGCGCGCGCGCGCACGCACTGCGGGGTCGCTCGCCTTCATGTGCAGCGCGCGGAACGCAATCGATGCACCATCAGGATCACTGAGCATCAACCGCGTTAACGCGAGCGAGAACGTGCGCTCATCCAATGTTCGAGCGGCGGCGTTTGCGCTTGCGACATCGAGTATTGCTACGCTTTCCCAGAAGTCGCGAGCGTCGACCACGCTCCTGCGGAGGGAATAGCGGTTGTGCTCGAGCGAGACGGTCGTTCCCTCCTCGATCGTGTCGACGGGAACCGCAACTCGGCCCTCGACAATGTCGTCGGCGGCAGGTAAACGTGCGCCGCTGCGACATGCGACGGCAGCGCTTGTGATGACGAGGGCGACGGCAAGCGCCGCGCTTTTGAAACCCATGTTACGGTCCACCAAAGGCGGACCCTGTGTGGACTGCAATCGACACTCAATGGCGAAACTGAGGGTGCAGTGTGCGTCAACGGGCGAGCGCTACCCTCCGTCCTGTCATCCCGCACGTGCGAAGCGCGTGTCGGGATCTACCATCGCCGCGCTGCGAGCTGACCTCGCGCGAGGTATCGAAGATCCCGACACGAGCGGTTGCTCGTGCGGGATGACAGCTTCACCCACGACAGCAGATCAGGGCTCGCGCGACAGCGCTACGCGAACCAGCAACGTCCGCCCCGGCGCCGGTTCGTAGAACTTTCCGCCAGCGGCATTGACGCTCACGCTGCCAACCGACCGCACGCCGCCGATGTTCTGGAGCGCGACAAGCGGCGCCAGGCGAGCACCGCCCAGGCGAACGTCCCGCCCGACGCCAACGCCAAAGATTGCGCGCCCCGGGGCCTGCGCCGTGTTCGCGTCATCCACGTGCATCGTACCGGCAAGGTCGGCGGTTGCCGAGAGTGTCGTCTGGCCGGCGTGCATTGTTGCGGATGTCGTCAATGCGTGCTCGGGCACGCCCGGAATGCGCTTCCCGGCAAATGACGTCGTGCCGACGACGTAGCTCACGTAGCGAAAGTGCGAGTACGCATACGCCGCCCGGAGCGCGACGGGACCCGCCTCTGCATCGACGCCGACTTCGCCGCCACGACGCAACGTGCGTCCGGCATTGCGGAAAAAGCGTCGGCCATTGCCGTTCGGAATGTCGAATGGCACCAACTCATCGCGCGCGTGCGCTTCGAACGCCGCGACGTCCCAACGTAATGGCGTGCCGGCGAACAATCCCTTGGTGCCCACTTCGAAGGTGAGCGTGCGTTGCGGCTGGAGACCAGGATTTATGCCCGCCGATCCGTCTTCCTTGTTGCCAAGCTCCGTCGTCGTCGGCGTTTCGAAGCTGGACGAAATGTTTCCGTACACCGACGCCAAGGGTCGCGCGCGCCACACGATGCCCGCGGAGGGACTCACGGCACGCAGCGTCCGCTCGCCCGAATCGTCGGCGTTCGTCGCGGTGATGAGGCGGTCGCGAAGACGGAATTGCACGGCGTCGCTACGCACGCCGGCCGACGCGAGCAGCGTTGGCGCGAGTGCAATTTCACCGCGCACGAACGGCCCGACGTTGCCTACCAGCTCGCGCTGGTTCTTGCGCAGCCCACCACGTTCCGTAAAACCACCAGCGCACACCGAGCCAATGCAGTTGTCGTATTCCTGCCGGTCATCGTTCAGCCACTGCGCATCTGCGCCCACGGAGAGACGCACGTCGCGCGCGCCAACGAGTCCGTGCCCGCTCACGCGTACTGATCCGCCGCCGCTCGCGCGCTTGACGTCCACGATCGCCTGCGTCAGCGGATTCGCGAGCGTCCGCGCGCTCCCGAATGCCGTTGCATCGATCGTCGCATGCGCGCCGAGCGACTGCCGAGCGACGAGTGAGAGATCGCCTTGACGCACTGTCTTGCTGGCACCCTTGGTGACGGATAGTGCGTCGGCCTGATGAGGATTCGCGTCGAACTGCGCGCGCGTAAGGGCGCCCGGACTTTGCGCGCGCGACACATCGGTGATGCGTGCGGAGAGTATCAACGGCGACGATCCATCGCCGCCTTCGGGCGTGAGCAACATGCGCAACGCGCCGCGTGTGGCGCGCTGATCGGAGTAGTCGCGATAGCCCTTACCGACAATGCGCGTAATCGAGGACGTGATACCGAATGCGCCGGCGGTTCCGGCTGCTCCAGTGGACGTCACGGTTGGCGTGGAACCAGCAGCAACCACGCGCGCGTACGGCACGAAGAGCGCAGATGGGCGCATTGAGCGTATGTCGATCACTCCGCCGGCGGCATTGCCGTACAGCGACGACGCACTGCCGCGCACGACCTCCACGTGTTCCGCGCCCTCGAGATCGAGGACGTCGACGGGCGTCTGTCCGTCAGGCAGTGTGACGGGCACGCCGTCCTGCAACACGCGCACTCCACGCACACCGAAGGCCGAGCGTGCGCCGAATCCGCGAATGCTCACGCGCGGATCCTGGGCGGGATTCTGCCGGTTCGCGAGCAAGACGCCGGGCACGGCAAAGAGGAGCTCGTCCACGCCGGTCTTGCGCAGTGCGGCGAGCGCGTCGGGACGCGTAATCGTGACGGCGTACGGAAGATCGAGCGGCGCGCGCGGGCCGTCGCGGGTGGTGGTGACGTTCACGACGGGCAACTTGGTGCGCGCAGTATCCTGGGCGCGCGCTCTCGCTGGTGTCATCAGAAGGGCAGCGCACGCAGTCGCTGCAAGTGTCAGTCGATATGAATGCATTCGACAAACGTAGGTGAATGGTGTCACGGCCGTTGCGGAAACCGCGCGATCACACTGTAACGGGCCACGAGGCTGCTGGTGGAATCCGGCTCGAGATACAGGGTTCCATCGCGTAGCAGCCACGCGTGCGCGAGCATTTCGCCGCGCTCGTCGCGCCGAACGCCGATGCAGAGGTCCACGGTTCGTCCCGCCGCGCGCATGAGATGGTACAGCACCACCGCGCGGCGCAGGCACGTGCGCGTCCACGGACGCGGCATGCCAGCGAGCGTCTCGTCGACGCGCTGCGCCGCGACGAGGTCGTCTGGCACATTCGACATTTGCGCACGTGCGGTGAACGTGAGCACGCGCTCGAGACGGGTAAGCGGCAAGAGCTCGAGCATGGGCGGAATGAGCGCCGCCGCCACGATCGCTCGCAGCCGCCACCCGACTGGGATCTCGGCGCTCAGCGCTCCTCCAACCTCGAGAGCCATGCTTGGTGGGACATGAGGCGCAAACTGACGGACTGAGGGGGGAATTGCCAGTCTCGGGAGAGATGTCATCCTGAGCGAAGTCGAAGGATCTGCACCCGGTCTGGTTCAGCGCGAGAACTAGCACCAACGGCATTTACCGCAGAGGGCGCAGAGGAGCAGAGGTCCGCAGGGGGAAACACTGTCATCCCGCACGAGCGACCGCTCGTGTCGGGATCCTCGATACCGCGCGTTGCCGGCTCACCTCGCGGCTTCATCTCTATCCGCAATACTAAGGGAGGTTTTTAGACCCCCTCCAACCACCCAATTGCGAGCTAGCTTTGCCTGACAGTATGAAGACCAAGATCAAGGCGTCGCTAACAACTCAACTTGTCAATTTTGCGACCATTGCCGATCCGAGCGTTCGAGCTCGCTGTCAGGAGATGCTCGATAGGTTCAACCTAATGATCGATGCTTCACCGCCGCGAGTGTTCATCGGCGGATCCGACACGCCGATAGCAGATCCGCTTGCACATTACGCAGCGTTTAGCGATTCGACGCGGAACATTCATTTCGATCCATGGGCGTTAAACAACCTCACGGCCGCATCGGACAAGGGCTGGCAAATAGCGAACACCGCGCTTCATGAGGCGGCGCATGCCCTCGGGTACCAGCACACCGCCGCTATCGTAATAGCTTACCGGGGGAGAACGCCGGTGTACGCCACCGATGAGCTCTATTTCAGGGACCTTAATCCAAAAGCAGGATGTATGAAGCCATGATTCCCTCTGGGCCGTCAATCAGCCGGGCGACTCGATACTCCGCCCACCTTGATCGCCTTGCTCTGGCAGGGCTGTTCATTGCGTCACTTGTCGGCAGTGCGTCCCAAGCGCAGTCAGCCACTACAAGCGGAACAGTGCCGACGGCACTGGCGGTCGCTGTCTTGGCTTATCGCGAGAGCTTCATCGAACGCACCATTCCCATCGATGCATGCTCGTTCGTTCGCGTGCTGAACGACCGCAGCGATTATCCTGCAAAGGTTCCACCATGGTTACGATCGCACTTTGATCGTCAAGATTCCGATCCGTGCGTTCCGCTCCCGTCGAGCGCTCAGCCCGGCGCATCGACGCCGGCGAAGGTCGCGGTCACTTTTGAACCGCTTGCCACTCTGGACTCGGCCAGCGTTGTTCGCTTGCTCGTTCGCGCCGACGAAAACATCCATCACGAGGATTACAAAGTTCGGAAACTCTCGGACTCTGGATGGGCGGTGAGTGAGGTGCGCATTTGGGGCGCGGCACGCATGCACTTCGTGTCGCCGTAATGGCAGCGTCACATGTGCCGGAACCCGGACTTCCGGCACATGAGGCTCCCTTCTCTTCATACGTCATCCGAGCAAAATGACAGAAGTCTACGCCCTCCTCCACAGATGCATCGCTGCATACGACCGCCACGGCCGCCAATGCTCCGCTGCCTTCACCAGCTGCGCAGGCGTGAGATCCCCCGCCGCGCGTCGCAACACCAAGTCCGACGCCGGAAACGCATCGGGCCAATGCACCGCGCGCATCATGATGTACTCGGCCGTCCACGGCCCGATGCCCGGCAGCTCGAGGAGTTGTCGCGTTAGAAACCGCGCGTCGGAATCAGGTTCTATCGCCAACCGCTCAGCCGCAACTTCGCACGCCAGCGCGTAGATCGTCGCCGCACGCGCCATAGGAATTCCAATGCGCGCAATCTCGGCCGGCGTCGATTTCGAAAGGCGCTCCGCGGTCGCAGCGAGACGCGTGAGCCTGGGATGATCCGTCTGCATTGGCTCGCCGTACGTCTCCGTCAGCCGCGACATCAACGTCGACGCGCCTTTCACACTCACCTGCTGGCCAAGAATCGCGCGAATGGCGAGCTCGAAGCTATCCGCGGCGCCGGGGACGCGGATGCCTCGCTCGTCGCCACTGATCGAACCAAAACCGTTTGCCGACAAGTGCGCCGCAATCGTCTCCGGTTCAGCGTCCAGGTCAAACAGCCGCCGCACGCGCGCTGTCACCGCCAACAGCACCGGAAGCAGCGATGCTCCCACCTCGAGCCGCAACGCAAATTGCGCCGCGAGATGCGTCACGCGAATGACACCCGAATGTCCATCGACAGTCAACGTCCGCGCATACTCATGCTCGTCGACATACTCGGCCGCCGGGGCAGCGCGTGCGGCAAGAAAGCGAAGCATCGCGTCCCACGCGAACGGCGGACGATACGCGAGCGTCAGCCGTACGGTGTCGCCGTCCGCCAGTACCTCCGAAGTCGCCGACTTCGCACGAGTGCGCCGGAGCGATTGCGGACTTAGTCGATAGCGTTCGAGAAAGAGCGCATTGAATCGGCGCAGGCTTTGAAAGCCACTCGCGTAAGCAACCTGCGCAATGGGCAGCCGAGTATCAGTGAGGAGTTGCTTCGATAGCAGCAGCCGGTGTGTTTGCGCGAGCTCGATGGGAGTAACGCCAAGCTCCTGTTGCATGGCGCGCCGAAGCTGTCGCGATGTGACGCCAAGCGACGCGGCGAGATCGTCCACGCCATCGCCATTCAGTGCGCCGGCCGCAATGCGCCGAGCGGCGGTCTGCGCCAAACGTGGGACGGCGTCGACGCGCGCGAGGCCCGGTGCAAGCTCCGGACGACAGCGCAGGCACGGACGAAATCCGGAGCGCTCAGCCGCCGCCGCGTGCGAGAAGAAGCGGCGGTTCTTACGCAGTGTCGCGCGCGCGGGGCAGATGGGGCGGCAGTAAATCCCCGTCGACGTGATGCCGACGAAGAACACGCCGTCAAACCGTGCGTCGCGTGCCTCGAGGGCGCGGGTACAGACGTCCTGATCTAGTCGCATGACATGTAGAATATGGGCGCGTC
>JBDTXZ010000222.1:0-6256 GCA_040005935.1 bacterium
ACGGCAGCGTGCCGACGACATTCCCCTGCTGGCCGAGCACTTCCTCGACCGCATTGCGGCTATGCGAAAGGAACCGCGAAAATCGCTTTCTCCGGATACGCTGGAGGCGCTCGTGGCATACACCTGGCCGGGCAATGTGCGCGAGCTGGAGAATGCGTTGGAGCGTGCGATCATCCTGACGCCTGTCGAAGAAATTCAACCGTCGGCATTACCCGAGCGGGTCACCGCGCGCGTCTCTGAGCCGCTTGTTGCGGAGCGGACGCCGTCGAATCCGACGCTCGAGGCGGTGGAGCGCGCGTACATCATGTGGGTGCTGCAGAGCGAAGGCGGCAATAAGAGCCGCGCCGCCGACGCACTCGGCATCGATCCCTCGACATTGTACCGCAAGCTCTCGCGATACGGCGTGGAGGCATGACGGCTGTCGCGAACGTTGCGACGCCGTCTCGCGCTCGAACCGGGTGGGTCCTGCCCGTCCTCGTTGTTGTTGTGGCCATCGCCGTCGCGCACTGGGCGACGGCCTCGTACATGGTGGGTGTCTTTCACGACGATGGGGTTTACGCGTTGCTCGCCCGCGCGATCGCGAACGGGCAGGGATTTCATTACAGCCATCTCCCCGGCACACCCGCTGCAACGCACTATCCGCCGCTGTATCCGCTCGTTCTCGCCCTCGCGTGGCGGCTTGCGCCATCGTTCCCCGAGAACGTGCGGTTCCTGCTTGGCCTGAACACGCTCTGCGTTGGTGCCGCGGCCCTGGGCTTTTGGCGCTTCGTAACGACGCGTCTCGCGTGGCGGCCGGGGCATGCCGCGATTGGCGCTCTTGCGGCAACGCTTGCGTTACCGGTGCTGGCGCTGTCTGGCGCGCTGTTGTCGGAACCGCTCTTTCTCGCGCTGCTGTGGCCTGCGCTGTTGCTGAGTGAGCGCGCGGTAGAATCATCGAACTCCGCGCGATTGCTTCAGGTTGGTGCGTTTGTCGGTGCCTTGATGCTGTTGCGTACGCATGCATTGGCGTTGTTACTCGCGCTGCTTCTCGTGCTCGCGCTTCGCCAACGGTGGCGGGACGTCGCGCTCGTGGGAGCGGCGGCCGTTCTCGTGCAACTGCCGTGGCAACTGTGGACGCGATGGAGCACTCCCCACGTTGCAACACCACTCCAGGGCTCGTACGGACCGTACCTCGGGTTCATCGCTGCTGGTGTGCGAGACGGTGGAATGCGCTTCGTGCTCAACACCATTCGAGTGAATACCCTCGAGTGCTGGCTGCTCCTTCAGGATCGCTTCGCGACCGGCCTTCCCGCGCCACTGCATTCCATCGCGATTGCAATTGCGCTCATTGCAATGGCCGCTGGCGCGTGGGGCGCTGGCCGCAAGGCGCCGGTGACGATCGTCTTTCTCACGCTGTACATGGGCATCGTGTTGCTGTTTGCCTCGCCGCCGTGGAGATACGCGTGGGCCGTCTGGCCGCTCTTCGCGCTGCTGATGATGGACGGAGTGCGCACATTGTGGCGGCCAGCGAGCAATTGGAGACTCGCTGTGACGGCGTGCGCAGCCGTGCTGGGTTTTACGTATTTGCGCACCGACCTTCATGAGTACGCAACGCGCGCATGGCGCGCGCCGGCCCGATTCCCCACGGCGCAAATCGCACCAGTGATCGCGTGGGTGCGAACGCACACAGGTGTGCATGATGTCGTGCTCAGCGAAGGCGAGCAGGTCATCGCACTTTACACCGGTCGACAGGTTGCGCCACCAATCTCGTCGACCGCGCTGGAGTATCTCGTTCCCTCCCCGTCCTCTGGGAATGTGGCACGACTAACAGCCATGCTCGCAGCGGTACCGGCGCGCTACGTCGTTCTGCTCGCCGCACCGATGGTCGAGGCGGCAGCAGTAATGGCCACTCAACATCCCGGCCTTCGTCCCCTCGAGTCACTTTCGACCGGCGTTGTGTACGAGGTCGTCCCGTGAACCGCCGATGGATTGCGATGCTCGGCGCTGTCGGCGTATTGGGATTGGTGATTGGCGTCGCGATCATCGATCGATATCACGTTGGCGTGTTTCACGACGACGCGATGTATGTCATTCTCGCTCGCTCAATCGCGACGGGGCAGGGCTTTCGCTACCTGAATCTGCCGGGCGCTCCCGTGGCCTCGCATTTCCCGCCGGGGTATCCCGCGGTGCTCTCGTTGCTTTGGCGCGTCGCACCGGAGTTTCCGGCGAATCTCATCGCCTTCAAGGCGCTGAACGCTGTTTGTCTCGCGATCAGTGCGGTGCTCGTCGCGCAACTTGCGCGCGAACGGCTTGAGAGCGAGCGATGGGGGCTGGCTGCCGGTATCGTGACCACGATCAGCGTTCCGCTCCTTGTCCTTGTGACGATGGTGCTGTCCGAGCCGCTCTTCCTCGTCACGCTGGTGACCTCGCTCATCCTTGCCGAGCGTTTGGTGTCCGGAGCGACATCGCTTCGGTTGGCTATTTCGATCGGGTTACTTGCTGGCATCACGACACTCGTGCGTACGCATGGCATCGCGCTCATTCCGGCTATCGCATTGCCGCTGCTGGTGCGACGCCGTTGGGTGGATGTCGCCACGTTCGTTGCGGGCGCCTTCGTAATGTTGGTGCCATGGCAACTCTGGACGTCCACCCATGCGGGAGTGCTTCCGTCTCCGATTGCGGGAAACTATGGCTCGTATCTCAGCTGGTGGATGCGGGGCTTCCATGCAATGGGTCCGTCAATGATTACAGAAACCCTGCGACGGACGGTCACGGACTCGCTCGCGATGCTTGCGGCGCTGTTTGCGCCAGTCCGAGGCACCCTTTCGCATACGATTTCACTCATCGCGCTTGGACTCGGTTTCAGTATCGGTGCGATTTCGTTGAGGCGGCGCGCGCCCGTGACCCTGCTGTTCCTGGCCGGATACGCCGTCCTTGTTCTCCTCTGGCCCTTTCCCCCGTCACGATTCGTGTGGGGCATGTGGCCGCTGTTGTTGTTCGTGCTGTTCGCTGCCGGTCAAGCCGTCTCCGCGCGTTCCGTGACGATGCCGACATTCTTACGCATCGTGTCAGCGGTCGCGCTACTGTGGGTCGGTGTCGGGTACGCAGCGTACGAACAGCGCGCCGCGCGCGGGCGCTGGTGGGCGAGCATCTCACGCGCTGCCGACGGGCGCGTTTCCCCAGCCATCGCGTGGACGCTCGCCCACACTGCGCCGATGGACATTGTCGCATCGGATGACGAAGGAGCCGTCTTTCTCTACACAGGCCGGCGCGCGGTACCGGTGGCGTCGTTTACCACCGCACATTATCTCAGTGAGCGGTCGGCCATCGTGGAGGCGAACGAGGGCCTTGTTCCACTCCTCTCCACCTATCCACTTCGCGCGGTGCTCGTCGGAAGTCCGCGAACTTTCGACGCCGCGCAGTATCTTGCCACGCGCCCGGTTCCGCTGCTCGCACTGCGCGACCAGTTTGCCGGAGGAGCGGCCTTCACCGTGCTCACACGATGAATCTCACACCGTCTTCTGTCCCCACGATTCCCGCGTCCGGCCTCACGCTCGCGTCAAAGCCACGCGAGCTCACGCCGCTCGACGTGAATACCTACCGTCTGTCCGTCCTCATCCCCGTCTACAACGAGCGCCATACGATCGAGACGATCCTCGACCGCGTGCATGCGACGCCAGTGAGGAAAGAGGTCATTTGTGTAGACGATTGTTCCACGGACGGCACGCGCGAGCGTCTCGTCGAGCTGCACGCGGCCGGCTTCATTGATCGCCTCATCTTCCAACCGCGCAACGGAGGAAAGGGGCGAGCCATTCGGACGGCGCTCGCAGCGAGTACGGGGGATATCGTCATCGTGCAGGACGCCGACCTCGAATACGATCCGCAGGATTGGCCAGCGATGCTCCTGCCGATCATTGAAGGGAAGGCCGACGCCTGCTTCGGGTCGCGCTTCCTGGGCGGACCACACCGCGTCCTCTACTTCTGGCACTCGGTGGGCAATTTCACGCTCACGACGTTCAGCAACATGCTCACGAACCTCAATCTCACCGACATGGAGACGTGCTATAAGGCCGTCCGCGGTGATTTGGCTCGCACGCTTCACCTGACGTCGGACCGTTTTGGTTTCGAGCCGGAAATCACGGCTCGGCTCGCACAGCGCGATGCTCGCATCTACGAGGTGCCGGTGTCCTATGCCGGCCGGACATACTCCGAAGGCAAGAAAATCAATTGGAAGGACGGTATCGCCGCGTTCTGGCATACCTTGAAGTTCAGCCTCACGCGATGATCACGGCGCAACGCCGCTGGCTTCCCGTCACAACGCTCGCGCTACTCGCGCTCGCGGCGACGGCCACCACCATCGGTCACGATTTCACGTACGACGACCGCGGCGTCATTTTCGAGAACGATCGGGTGCACTCGCTGTCCCACCTGCCGCGGTTGTTCATCGAGACGTACTGGCCGGCCAAGTACGGTGGTGATGGGTACCGGCCCATCGTGACGTCGCTGTTTACGCTGCAGTGGGTCGCGGGCCGCGGTACGCCGTGGATCTTCCACCTTGTCAACATCCTGCTCGCCGTGGCTGTCACGCTGGCGGTCTACTGGTGCGCCATCGCCATCCTGCCGACGCTGGGCGCTTGGGTGGCGGCCGCGTTGTTCGCGGTGCATCCGGTGCACGTGGAGGTTACCGGCAACGTCGTTGGTCAATCGGAGCTGATCGTCGCGCTGTGCCTTTCGCTGGCCGTTGGCCTCCACCTGCGGCGCCGCCAGGCCCACCACGTCGACGGCCGCGCGATCGCCGCGATGTCTGCGCTCTTCGGCGTCGCCCTCTTTTCGAAAGAACACGCCATCGTGCTCCCGGGCCTGTTAGTGGCTGCAGAGGTCACGGTGCTTGCCGGCGGCGACTGGCGCGTGCGTCTCCGGACACTGCGTCCCCTGTTGCTTGCGCTCGTCGCTGTTGCACTCGCGTACCTCTACGTGCGCGGGCTCGTGCAACAAGACCTCGCCGGATTCCTACCGTTCCCGATCTTTCGCTTTCTCAGGATGAACGCGATCGATCGCATCGGGACGATGATGAATGAGATGCCGCGCATTGCGCAGCTCATTCTCTTCCCAACGCATTTGAGCGCCGACTACTCGCCGAATGATGTCCTCGTCGCCGACGGGCCAGCGCTCTCGCAGATCCCTGGCCTCTTCATATGCCTGGGCACCCTGCTGCTCGCGCTCGCGCTCCGCACGAGGGCGCCGGTCGTGAGCTTCGGACTGTTTTGGGTGATCGTTGCATTCCTTCCGGTGAGCAACCTGCTCGTGCCCGCGGGTTTCGTCACGGCGGAGCGGACGCTGTTTTTTCCGAGCGTCGGCGCAATGTTCATCGCGGGAGCGCTCGCCGAATATGTCCGGACGCGCGCGAGCCGGTCGCGCCGGCGTCTGGCCACCGTTGCTCTCGCCGCGCTTCTTCTTGCCGGCCTGGCTCGCAGCATCGACCGACAGCGCGTCTGGAAGAACAATGACGTGTTCTTCGTCGCCCTCATGCACGACGCCCCGAACGGCTATCGCGCCCACTACCTCAACGCACGCCACGTAGGCCGCCAGAGCCGGTTGAGCGACATGGAGAAGGAGTATCGCCGAGCAATTCGCATCTTTCCGTATGACGCGGGAATGACGTTGTCGGTGGCGGACGCATATGCCCGAGCGGGGCTGTGCGAACCAGCAGCCGCACTGTTCGAATGGACGTTTGGTGTGGAGCCCGAAACCGGCGAAGGCCGCTACGAATACGTGTATTGCCTGTCCAGGCTTGGCAAATGGGCGGACGTCCGGCGCGAAGCGCTGGCCGGAATGAACAAGGTTCCACCGCGCGACATCCGGCTGATGCGGGCGGCCGTTGTCGAGGCGAACAAGCGGCTGCCGAGGTGATCCAGAAGCATTTGCGTTCTGCCGCAAAGTGCTAGGTATATCGCAATACTCCGCACTGGCGAGCTGCACTACTCAATGGAGCAACGATCGTAAGTTAATTGACTGCAACGCGTTACATAACTAGCCCCGCTTGGTCCGCATGTTGCCTTGGTGGGGTTCGCCAGCGCCGATGAAGGTTGGCATCCGCCGACGGTTCCCCTCGTCACCGTCCAAACACTGCGAACAACCTTGGAGACCTACCTCATGATGAACCGCACCCGCCGTGGCTTTACCCTGATTGAATTGCTTATCGTCGTCGTCATCATTGGCATCTTGGCCGCGATCGCGATTCCGAAGTTCGCCAACACGAAGTCGAAGGCATACATCG
>JBDTXZ010000223.1:0-6221 GCA_040005935.1 bacterium
CCCACGGCGATGGATGCTTGAACAACCACGCCTTCGCCCAATCGCTCTGCGCGCGCTGCACCGCTGTGTCCCCGACGATGCCGCCGAGCATGGAGAGCATCAGCGGCGTCTTGCTGTAAGTCTGGAAGGAGTAGCGCTGCGGCCCGGCATAGTTCGCGTTCCACATCATTGGGGGCTCCGCTTCGTCGCCGCTCACGCTGCCGTACGACTGTCCGCGCCCGTCCAGATTCGGTGCCGTGCCCGTACGATCGGCGCCGGAGAGAATGTTCATGTACTGATTGAAGCCTTCGTCCATCCATCCATACCACGTCTCGTTGTTGCTGACCGTCATTGGCCACCACTGATGTCCGGTCTCGTGGTCTGCCGCGCCCTGATTCGAGTTGATCACCATCGGGTATTCCATCCCCGCACTCGGCCCATCCT
Organism: bacterium; assembly: GCA_040005935.1. GTDB lineage: Bacteria > Gemmatimonadota > Gemmatimonadetes > Gemmatimonadales > Gemmatimonadaceae > AG11. The sequence goes on from JBDTXZ010000223.1 coordinate 424, forward strand.
GCAGCGTGAGCTGCGGAAATTCATAGGGGAACCAGAGCTTGGAGTAGAACTCGAGCGCATGACGGGCAATCGGCCCCGCGTTCGCGAACAGCGACGAGTCGCCGGGCAGGAAATACATGTTCACCGGAACGCGACTCCTGCCAGGAATCGTCGCGCGTGTTGCCGTCCAGTTGAACTTCTTCGCCGTCGCCCACGCAAAGTCGTTCACGGTGTCAGCGACGAAGTGCCAGACAAGCCGGTCGCCTGCCGCAGTGGCCTGTCCCGCGCCGATCTCATTCGAACCGACGATCATCCGTACCTCGTCCGACTCGAGCACGTGCGAAAGTTTCTCGCGCGCCGAGGGTGTCAGCACCTCCTGTGGATTCTGGAGCACGCCGGTGCCGCTCACGATCCAACCTGCCGGAACGTCAATGCGGACGTCGAACTTTCCGAAGTTGTTGTAGAACTCCGAAGGTCCGAGGTAGAGCTCGGGGTCCCAGCCGCGCAGGTCGTCGTACACGGCGACGCGCGGATACCATTGCGTCGGTTGGTAGAGCGAGTCCGCCCACCGCTGCACCATGCGGTGGTTCGCGCCCGGGCCGCCCGGAACCTTGTGGCTCCATTCGACGTCGAGCGTTGCCCGACCCTTGGCCGGTATCGCATTGACGAGTGCGATCGTCGCGCGCGTCGAGTTCAGGCCGATCATCCGGTTCTCGGTCGGCGCAGGACCACCGGCGCCGCCGCGTCCGCCACCGCGGCCTCCCCCGGGCGGCGCGAGGTTTACCGGTTGTCCATTCACGGTTACGCGCGTGATTGCAAAGCCATCTGTCGGCTCGGCGGGGACCCACGGCGCGGCGTGCGGACTCTGGAACACGAACAAGTTCTGGTCGAGTCGCATCACGATGCTCGTGAGCGAATCGTTTGTGTTGTTCTGGACGACGATCGTCTCGCGGCCCGCAATGCGCGATGTGACTGGGTCAAGGCGCGCGTGAATCGTGTAGTCCGTCCGTAGCTGGCCGTAGTTGCGGCCCGGTCGGCCCGTTGAGTCGCGGGTGCCAGCCGCAAACGCGTGACGGATGGTGTTGGTGATCGGGATGTCTCGCCGCACAGCACGTTCCGCAGCCGGCGCCTGCGCCACGAGAGAAGATGCGGCCATGGTCAGCATGACGATCGCGTATGTAGGACGAGCGAGCATTGACACTCCAAATAGGGTTTGCTCAAAATATGCCGTGTGGAACTCTTTGCCGCGGCACGAGTGGTTCCGGCGAGGACCAATACCGTTCAGATACGGGTTGTCATCCCGCAGGAGCGGAGCGAGTGTCGGGATCTACTATGCGCAGCCCTCGCTCTTGCTGGATGACATCCATTCGGCTCCGAACTGAACAGCATTGCGGCAAGGTGATTGCACTCGGTGAACCCTCGGCGAGAAAGGTTGCGGCGCGCCTCCATCGCTTCGTCCATCTTCTGGCGCATCCCCTGCTCGACTCCGAAGTGCGATCTACGTGCTCGCGCGAGCGCGCGACATTTCCCAGATGTCGCTCGACGTGATCCAGTGGATCGAAGCGCCACGACCTCTTTCCGAAGAGGTGGATCGCGTATTGGCCGCAGGCTATTTGCGCGGGTCCGATTGCCTGCACGTGGCGGCGGCACTCTATCTCTCACCGAATCCAGGGCAGCTCACCTTCCTCACCCTCGACACTCGGCAACGCGTCATCGCGAAGAAGCTCGGAGTCAAGATGTAGGCCGACGCGCCTTGCGTTGCTTACCCCGGTGCTCCGCCGCATTATCCCGCCTCGGCAATCGACTTCAATTCGATCACACGCACGTACTCAATGACGCGCATATACAATTTCAGCCCTGGCCCCGCGGTGCTCCCAATCGAAGTCCTCGAGCAGGCACGCGAGGAAATGCTCGACTGGCATGGCACGGGCATGTCCGTGATGGAGATGAGCCATCGCGGCAAGGCATTCGTCAGCATCGCCGAGCAGGCGGAGTCGGACTTGCGGGAGTTGTTGGCGGTGCCTGCCAACTACAAGGTCCTGTTCCTGCAGGGCGGCGCCACTGCTCAATTCGCAGCCGTCCCTCTCAACCTCTCGGCGGCCGGGCAGACGGTCGACTACGTCAACACCGGCGCGTGGTCGAAGAAGGGCATCGCCGAAGCCAAGCGGTACGCAACCGTGAGTGTGGCTGCGGACGCCGGCGAGCCGTACTGCTCCATACCGGCGTTCGACAGCTGGAAGTGCTCGGCGGACGCTGCGTACCTGCACTATACGCCGAACGAGACGATTGGCGGAGTAGAGTTCCATCGCGTGCCGGATGTCGGCAGTGTCCCACTTGTCGCCGACATGTCGTCGACCATTCTCTCTCGGCCCATCGATGTCTCGAAGTTCGGCGCAATCTACGCCGGCGCGCAAAAAAATATCGGCCCGGCCGGCCTAACAGTCGTCATCGTACGCGATGATCTCCTGGGGAAAGCGCGTGTGGATACGCCGAGTGTGTTGGATTACGCGGCGATGGCGAAGGAGGGGTCGATGTTGAACACGCCGCCGACCTACACCTGGTATCTCGCGGGGCTCGTGTTTCAGTGGCTCAAGCGGCAAGGTGGCCTGGCGGGAATGGGTGAAATGAATCGTGCGAAGGCCGAGAAGCTCTACGCAGCGATCGACGGCTCGGCATTCTATGCGAATCCGGTGGAGACAAATGCTCGCTCGTGGATGAATGTGCCCTTCACCTTGGCGAACCCCGAGCTCGACAAGGCGTTCCTTGCCGGTGCGAAGGCTGCAGGCCTTGTGACGCTGGAAGGCCACCGCTCGGTCGGTGGCATGCGCGCGAGCATTTACAACGCCATGCCGATGGCTGGCGTAGACGCGTTGATCAGCTTCATGGGCGAGTTCGAGCGTGCGCAGGGCTCATGACCTATAGCGTCCTCACCCTGAACAACATTTCGTCGCGCGGGCTCGACCGATTGCCGCGCGATTGCTATGTCGTGGGCCCGGACGTTCGTGAGCCCGACGCTATCATGGTACGTTCGGCAGACATGCACGCGATGGAGATTCCCGCGAGCGTGAAGGCGGTGGGACGCGCTGGAGCGGGGACCAATAATGTGCCGGTTGCCGCGTTGTCCAAGCGCGGCATTCCTGTCTTCAATGCACCGGGTGCGAACGCGAATGCGGTGAAGGAGTTGGTCATCGCCGGCTTGTTTCTCTCCGCGCGGAATATCTGCCAGGCGTGGGACTTCCTTCGTCACGTTCAGGGCGACGATCATGCAATCGAGAAGGCGGTAGAGCAGGGCAAGAAGACGTTCGTCGGCCGCGAGCTTCCTGGGCGCGTGCTTGGCGTCATCGGCTTGGGCGCCATTGGCGTCGAGGTGGCGAATGCGGCGCGTCAGCTGGGCATGCACGTGTTGGGATTCGATCCGGAGCTCACCGTGCAGCGCGCGCTGCAGCTGTCGTCGGGCGTTGAGCGCGCGCAGTCGCTGGACGATGTGTTCGCTCGCGCGGATATGGTGACGCTGCACGTGCCCCTGGGCGACGACACGCGCAACCTCGTGAATGCGGCGCGGTTGCGACTCATGCGCGATGGCGGCGCTGTCCTGAACTTTTCGCGTGCTGGTATCGTGGATGTCGCAGCGGTAATCGACGCGCTCGATCGTGGCACGCTTGCGAGCTATGTGTGCGACTTTCCCACCAACGCCATCAAGGATCATCCAAGGGTCGTCGCGTTGCCGCACCTGGGCGCGTGCACGAATGAAGCGGAGGAGAATTGTGCGATGATGGTGGCCGATACGCTCCGGGACTTTCTCGAGAATGGGAATATCCGATGCGCCGTGAACTTTCCCGACGCCTTGCTTCCGCGAACGAACGGTGCGGCGCGCATGTCCGTCGCCAACGAGAATGTGCCGAACATGGTGGGCCAGATTGCGACTGCGCTTGCGTCGGCGAACCTGAACATTGCGAACCTGCTGAACAAATCGCGTGGTGATCTGGCGTACGCGCTCATCGACATCGATGGCGCGTTGTCGGATTCAATGCTGACGACGATTCGGGGTATTCCTGGGGTGCTGTCGGTGCGCGGCGTCGGCGCTTAGCGCGGCTCACCGCACCAGGTGAAACTCCGTCTGCCGCCGCAACGCCCACTTCGGCACACCATCGGCGCCAATCATCACGTCTTCCTCCTGCGCGCTCCTCACCGGCTGACCGCCCCACTCCGCAACCGGCGTCGTCGCCTGCAACTCGATAGAAAACCACATGCTCGGGATGACCTTCGCGTCGCCTCGCCCCGGCACGCCATCCTGATAGTCCCACAAGCCGATCAACGGCCCAGCGCCGTGACCATTCACGCCGATCGGATGCGAATACACCGTCGCGTCGAGTCCTTCGGCCTTCGCGCGCGCGAGCGATGACCGAAGCACCTCGTTCCCCGTGCGACCAGGACGCAACTCGGCCACAACGATGTCCTGCATCCGATTCGAGTGACGTAGCGCCTGCATGAGTCCCGCAGGTGGCGCTGTCTCTCCATCACGAAGGACGTAACCCATGTGCTGCGTGTCCGTGTTGAGTCTGAGCGCCGTGATCCCAAAGTCGCAGTGCAAAACGTCGCCGCGCTGAATGATGGGATTGTCGCCCAGTTGCGCTTCGGTCGCTCCATGACGCTGGACTTCCACGGACGGATGAAACCACGTTCCGAGTCCCAGGTCGTTCACGCGCTGCCGCATCCACCACACAACATCCTCCGTCCGCGTGACTCCCGGCGTGATCACGACGTTCGAGAACGCGGTGTCGATCACATTCCACGCGAGACGCGTGAGCTTCTCGTAAAAGACGTTCTCCGCTGGCAGCCGTGTGGCGATCACCTCCAATGGCAACGACTCGCCGCGACGGAAGCGGGACGTCCACTTCGCGCCAAGTGCAGCGCGCATGCCTTCGTCCTCTCCGGAGGAAAGGCCATCGGAAAAGGCAAACACGCGCGACGTGTTGATTGCGATCACGCGTGGGTTCCTCTTCTCGATGGTCTGCCGAAGCACCAGCCATTGTGCGTCGCCCCAGAGCTCTGCTTGGGGAGCACCGCGCGTGCCCGCCGGTCCGGCCGCCGCGACGGTCGATCGCACGGCGTCGTACACGCCACCTTGCGATGTGCCACCGAGCGCAATTCGCTCGACCCTGCAATCCGCGGCGGGCTTGATGCTGCCGCGTTGCGCGCACTGGTCGAAGAAGACATAGATGGTGCGGCGGCGCGCGGCAAACGTCGTCGGCGACACGAGCGACGTGAACACGGGATCCTCGTTGTACTCGCGCATCGGTACCACCCACATGTCGATGCCGTGCTTGCGCATCAACAGTGGCAGCACGCTCGTCATTCGCTGCTCGAGCCATCGCTGCTGCTCGGCCGCCTGTTCGCGTAACGTGCCGAAAGGTCTCGCCACGGTGTCGACAATGCGCAACATTTGCGTCGGTGACTGCGCCGGCGTCGTGCCCGGGGCGACAGCGGCCAGTGCAAGGGCCGCGATATTGAGGCGGAAGCGGAGTGAGTGTGATGTCATGATCCCAATCTATGAAGACAACGATGCGACCGAGAGGGGGAGCGTGAGGCGCTTCCTCGGGAGCGCCTTGCTCGTCATCGGCGCCTGCGCGAGCGTCGCACTTCCGGCGAGCGCGCAACTCACCATTCGCATCACGGATGTGCCGCCAAGCACGCCAGCTGGTGCTGTCATTCACGTCGCCGGCACGTTCAACGAGTGGAATCCAGACGCGCCGGGCTTTGCGCTGGTCGCTCAGCCGAACGGCGCGTACACCATCACCCTTCCCAAATCGGTGCGTGGC
>JBDTXZ010000224.1:0-6218 GCA_040005935.1 bacterium
CGATACCGCCGAGCCGGCAATGGGCGACCCAGGTGGCGGCTCCGACTTCGCGGGTTTTTACAACCACCTCGGCATTCCAATCGCCGAGTGGGGCTTTGGTGGAGCGGGTGGCGTGTATCACTCGCAGTACGATGACTTCACGTGGATGTCAAAGTTCGGCGATTCGACATATGCGTACCACGCGGCCGCCGCACGCATCGGCGCCGCGATGCTGCTTCGTCTCGCGAACGCGGACATCCTTCCCTACGACTACGTCGAATTCGCGCGGACGATGAAGCGCTATCTGCCCGCGATGGACCGCGCGTTGAGCGTCAAGAAGTGGAGCGAGAACACCGCCGCGCTTCGTGATGCAATTGGTCGCATGGAACAGGAAGCAATCGCTTTTTCGAACGCCCGTGATGCGGCACTGGCTGTGGCGGTTCCGTCGCGCGAGCAGCGTCTGGCTGTAAACGCGTCACTGCTCCAGGTCGAGCGTGCGCTTGCTCGACCGCAGGGTCTTCGCACTCGTCCATGGTATCGCAACCTCATCTATGTCGCGGATGAGGACAACGGATATGCGAACATGGTCTTTCCATCGGTGAATGAAGCCATTCGGGCAAATGATCAGCGGCTCGTAGCCGGCGAGCTCACCGATCTTGCTCAACGCTTCGATCTTGCAACGCGGGCGCTCGCGAGTGCGCGCGTAGCTCTGCATTAGGCACTGGCTTCGTTCGTAATCGCCAGCATCGTATCGCGCTGGCGCCGTCACAAAGTTTGTCACGCAGGAAACTCGGCCCGTGTATTGCGTCGCCAAAATCGTGAATGAACGATGAACCGGTGGAGTGATATACGGATGCGGGTAAGGACCGGACTCGAGATTAGCCGTCTCGCGCACGACGAGCGCCTCATTCTGACGGACTATGCGGCGCGCGCATCATGGCCGACGGGATTTCAGATTTATGAACGAGGCACCACTGCCGACGGCGTATTCGTGGTGCTGCGTGGACGCGTGGTGCTGCGCAGCCGAGTGCGGGCTGGTCGTGGCTTCGTGCCGTGGGTGGCCACGCCTGGAGAAACATTTGGCGCAGAGGGTCTGTCGCCAAGTGCACTTTACGCGACCGACGCACGCGCTGACGACGAAACGGAAACGCTGTTCCTCAGCACGGCCAAGCTGCGAGCGTTCGTGCGCGAGCAGCCGTCGCATGCGCTCGCGCTCATCGGGCAAGTCATGGCAGAGCGAACCCTGCTTCTCGACAAATTGCGCGAGCTTACCACGCTCTCTGTCGAACAGCGCCTCGTTGCCGCGCTGCAACGCATGGCGTCTGACGAAGGATTCCTGGATCGCGATGGCCGAGTCGAACTATCGACTTCGCGTTACCGGCTCCTGTGTGAGTTGGTGGGCGCAACGCGCGAGTCCGTCTCACTCGTGCTTGGGCGACTCACGGGCGAAGGGCTCGTCGAGCGAGCAGGAAACACGCTGTTCATCGCTCCAACGCTGCAGCTGTTCGAACGCTTGAATGGCGGCAATGATGGGACGCTGATGGTCCAATCACTCGCGGACACCAGCCCCACATCGGCGCTACCAGCCTGATCTCGGCACGCGTGGGCTTATATTCTCGTCCCACGCCTACGAGACCAGATGTCGCCCCAGGAAAACCCAGCCCTTTCTGCTGACGAGCTTCAGCGCTACCATCGCCACCTGATCCTGCCGAACGTCGGCGCCGAGGGTCAGCAGCGGCTCAAGGCGGCGCGTGTGCTCCTCGTGGGTGCGGGCGGCTTGGGATCTCCGGCAGCACTCTATCTCGCAGCGGCAGGTGTGGGGCACCTCGGTTTGATCGACGCGGACATCGTCGAGCTCAGCAACCTGCAGCGTCAGGTATTGCACGGAACGCGTGACGTCGGACGTCCCAAGGTCGCGTCGGCAGAAGAACGATTGCGCGATCTCAACCCGCATGTCGATATCGCCGCGATTCACGCTCAGCTCACAAGCGCGAACGCCCTGACGATCCTGCGCGACTACGACATCATCGTTGATGGCTCGGACAACTTCCAGACACGCTACCTCATCAACGATGCCTGCGTGCTACTTGGCAAGTTGAACGTGTACGGAAGTGTGAGCCGTTTTGACGGGCAGGCCTCGGTGTTCGGCGCTGAAGGCGGGCCATGCTACCGGTGTCTTTTCAAGGAGCCTCCAGCTCCTGGGCTCATTCCCAATTGCGCAGAAGGCGGCGTATTCGGCGTGCTGCCTGGTCTGATCGGCATTGTTCAGGCAACGGAAACGATCAAGCTCATTACCGGCGCCGGTGACTCGCTCGCCGGACGGTTGCTGATGGTGGACGCACTTCGCATGCGATTCCGCACCATCGAAATTGCGCGCGATCCGGAATGTCCTGCGTGTGGGACGCGTGAGATTACGACCCTCTTGGACTACGACGCCTTCTGCGGCGTTGAGTCGCCACGGACCGCGTCGTCAGACGAGAGTGACGACGCCGACCTCGATGATGATGCGGAGGTGGGCGAAATAACTCCGCGGCGTCTCGACGCACGGCTTCGTGATGGCGCTGCTCTCACTGTGATCGACGTGCGCGAGCCGTACGAATGGGCGATCGTGCGGATACCTCAAGGGAGACTCATTCCGCTCAGCTCACTGCCGCACGCGGTGCACTCGCTCGACAAGCGCGCGGAAATCGTGGTGTACTGTCATCACGGAGCACGCAGCGCGGCGGCGCAGGCATGGCTCCAGGATCAGGGATTCGGCACCGTACTGAATCTCGTCGGCGGCATCGATCGATGGACTCTCGAAGTCGATCCAACAATGCGACGCTATTGATCCGGTGTTCGTGAGGGCACTCGCATGATAGCGCTCGTATTCGCGTCCCTTGCCATGGCGGCCGCTCTGGGCCTTCTCAATCGCCGTCGCGTCATGCGGTCGATTGAAGGTGAGTACGTGGGCCGCTTTGCCGTGAATGCGAGCGGCGTGGTCGCCGGTGCCGAGGATTTCACGTTGACGGGAACGAATGGCCGCGCGCTGTTGCTGCTCCATGGTTCGGGCGACACCCCGCAGTCATTGCGTTATGTCGCCAATCGGCTCAATGCAGCTGGCTTCGATGTGCATGCTCCGTTGCTTCCGGGCCATGGTCGGACGCCACATGCATTCGCCACCGCCACCGCGGCAGACTATCACGTCGCTGCACACAGCGAGCTGGCTGAGCTCACCGCGACGCATCGATGGGTCGGAGTGATCGGGCTGTCGATGGGAGGCGCACTCGCGGCACGCATCGCTGCGGAGTCACCGGGCGTGCGCGCGCTCGTTCTTCTGGCCCCCTACCTGATTCCGCCGCGCGATGTACGCGTTGTGCGAAACACGTCGCGGATATGGAGCGTGGTGACGCCATATCTACGTGGACGCGGTCAGGAGTCGGTACACGATCCAGTCGCGCGAGATGCCAGCCGCGCCTATGGGTCATTTTCGGCTGGCGCGCTCGAGGCGCTCAGCGATACGGCTGCCGCCGGATATCGCGCGTTGTCCCAGTTGACGATGCCTCTGCTCGTGATCAACTCCGAGCAGGACAATAGGATCCCGCGCGAGTTGGCACAGGAGGCCTTGAACGCGATTAGAACACCCGTCGAGCAGCACTGGCTCAAAGGGTGTGGGCACGTGATTACGGTGGACTACTGCAAGGATGATGTGGTGGAACTGGTGCTGGCCTTCCTCGCGCGCCACGCCGGCTGAATGTCCGGCGCAGCACGCAAACGAAGGAACGTCGTCAGCCCGTAACGCGATCGACGATGTTCTCGCCCAACTCCTTCACTGCATCGACTGCCTGACTTCCGGCTGTCTGTGCCTGCTCGACGACGCCCGTCGCCACGCGCTTCACGCGCGCGACGATCGAGTTTGACTTCTTTGGCGCGGCCTTCTTGGGTGCCGCTTTCTTCGGGGCGCTCTTCTTGGCCGGATTCTTCTTGGCCACGCTCTTCTTGGCAGGGCTCTTCTTGGCCGCGACCTTCCTGGCGGGGCTCTTCTTGGCCGCACCCTTCTTCACGGCACTCTTTTTCGCGCCCGCCTTCTTGGCTCCGCCCTTCTTTGCTGCGCCCTTCTTTGCCGCTGACTTCTTGGCGGGGCCTTTCTTCGCCGGGGATTTTTTTGCCGCACTGCGCTTCGTGCCGCGCCCCTTCTTTTTCGCTGCCATCGCTGCGTCTCCTCTGCCGGAAAGTGGCCGTCGGTACTGCGCGAATCACGTTTGATGTCGCTGGCAAGTTTCGAGCGCTGTCGCGTCCGGCGGACTTGCTACCGCATGCTACGATTGCATTTGCCCTGTGGCATCATACCGCGTTCACGCCGAGCGCGGTGGACCGACGCACTGCGCGCCGAGATGATGTTGCGCGCACTGCTACGCAAACATGGCGACGAGCAACGTTTTAGGCCAGCATTCATGGCGTGTTTGTTGGAGCATCTCGTAACGGCGGCCACTGCACCTTGTTCGAATATGGAGTTCCGAAGACGGCACCAAGTGACGCGCGCGCATCCTCAGCGCGAACAACAACGTCCAACGAATCACCAAGCCGGAACACGCGAGAGTAGTCGCGATATCGCGCGTAGGAATGGAAGAACCCCCACGGGCCCGGGCGCGTGAGCTTGCCGAGGAGGATGTCTGGCAGCCCAAGGAAGTGGTACGCGTAGAACGCGTTCAACGTGCGGAAGCGCGGCAAGTCACTTTCGATAATGCCGTGGGGCATCGACCCATGCTTGCCCCACTGGACGTCGAGCGCTGGAGTGCCGCGATCGCGCCAATCAGCATGCAGGATCGTTCCGTGCCAGAATGTCCAGATATCGGTTGGTGCGCCGGTGGAATCGTATCCCACCCACGCCACCTCTTCATCTGTCGGCACGGTGAAAGGAATCCACGAACCATGGACGTCATCGCGCCATAGCAGATGGTACGCAATGATTGGCCGCGAGGGGTGCACCACTGCCACGGCTCGACTCAGGGGGAACATCTCGTCGCGCTGGACGTATACGAGTGGTGCCAGTGTACGGGCGAGTCTGGCAGCATTGTCTGCCGGTTCGAGCGCTGCAGGTACAACGACAGGGCGTGGTGGAATATGTGCCTGGGGCCCGCAAGCAGACCCCAAACACAAGCCGAGTATTGACACACCTTGAAGATTTATTCGCAAGACGATGCCCCACTGTGCTTTAGGCCCTTTGAGGGTTACTATTCGTCAAGGGCGTCCCGGCGCCTCGAAAGTACCGGGTTTGTGCGAAATCATTCTGGAGGGCCAATGCGCAAGCCGCGCCCGGCTACGTATAACCCAGTGCAAGCGCTCCACCTGATCGCGAATGATCGGAACGGCTCACCATTGAGCTGTCCGTCCTGTTCGGGACAGATCGAGCGCACGCCCGACGACTTTCCTCCGCCTCCCCGCTCGCAGGTAACTCTGCAGTGTCGTGAGTGCGGTCGTGTTGCACGCTATATCGCGGGCGCTGCGTAGGCACAGCAGGAACACTGGTTGGTGATAATTTCACCCACGACACGGGGCCGAGCGATCGGCCCCGTGTTGCGTTTTCGGCATAATCGGACAAGTCTGGCTGAGTTCGGTCAAAGCTGCTGTTGAGGCGGCCGCAGCGCTTCGTGTGCACAAAACTTGCCCGATTGGGGCAATATCCCGCCCCGAGAGCCGAATAATCGGCACGACGGGGAATCACAGGGTCACGTGCGGCGCGTCAGGTGAAATTCGCTCCCACACGCGATCAGGCAGCAGAGCTCTTGTACGAGGTACGGTTCATGTCACGCATCAACGGCACGGTCAAGTGGTTCAACGACGCGAAGGGTTTTGGCTTCATCTCGCGTGAAGGCGGTCCCGACGTTTTCGTGCACTTCAGCGCCATCCAGGGAAACGGATTCAAGTCCCTCGCTGAGGGGGACAAGGTCGAGTTCGAGATCGTCCAAGGGCAAAAGGGGCCGCAGGCTGCAGACGTGACAAAACCCGAGTGACCTCGCCACAGGTGCTGCAAAGCGCAGACGCGCTGGCCTGAATTCAACAGCCGCCTCGGCCAACATGCCGGGGCGGGTGTCTTGGCGGCCTTCTTGAGTGTGCGGCAATGTCGGCCGTGAGCGTTGAGATCTTTACAACGCGCAATACGTCGGCACGCTGCGGAGCCGATGCGCCGGGGGGCACCCGTTTGCCCGATGCGCTGAAGTGTCCACTCGTCGAGCCCAGCATCCCGAGCCAATGTACGC
>JBDTXZ010000225.1:0-6202 GCA_040005935.1 bacterium
CTGGGCGCCGCTGTGCGGCACGCGACCGCGCAACTGGCCAGCCATCTTGCGCCGCATCGGCTTCTGCTCATTCTGTCGGATGGAAAGCCGCACGACTACGACTGGTACTTTGTCGATTACGCGATTCAGGACTCACGACACGCGGTGCTGAGCGCGCGGTTGCAGGGGATTCATCCTTTCTGCATCACGATCGACGCGTCGGAGGGCGAGACCTACCTGGCCGAGATATTCGGATCGGGGGGATATCGCGTGGTGTCTCGTCCGTCGCAGTTGTCGCAAGCACTTTTGTTGGCGGTGCAGCGGATGATCAGCGGCGCTGGCTGATTAAGTTGTGGTCAACTCATTTACGCGAGGCTTGTCATGATTCCAGCCATTCCGCGCGTGGCATTTGTGCTCTTGCTCGCGTGCCCCGTGGTCGTCGCGGCGCAGGAGGCCGTGCCGGCCAACGGCATTGCTGTGCTCGAGCGCATGCGCGCCGCCTATGATGGGAAGTGGTATCACACGCTCACCTTTGCGCAGAAGACCACGATTTTTGGCAAGGATGGCGCGAAGCGCATCCAGTCGTGGCGCGAAAGTCTGCGTCACACTGCGGCGTACGGCACGCAGCTTCGCATCGATATCGGCGACGCAGCGACTGGAAACGGCGTCCTCTACACGCCCGACTCCTCGTGGCGCTTCCAGGCGGGCAAGCTCGCGGGCAAGAACGCAGACGGCAATGCGTTTCTGCCGCTCATCGAGGGCGTGTATGTGCAGCCCGTCGCGAAGACCGTCGCCGAGCTTGCGCCGACGCGTGTGGATCTGAGCAAGGTGCGTCCTGGTACGTGGATGCGGCGACCGGTGTGGATCGTCGGTGCCTCGTCTGCCGCGGACTCGACGTCGCCGCAATTCTGGGTCGACGTCGAGCGACAGGTCGTTGTGCGGATGATCGTGACGTTTGCGGTTGGCGGCGATGCGTATGACGTTCAGCTGGACGACTATGTGAAGGCCGGCAACGGGATGCTCGCCACCAAGATCAGCATGTTCGCGAAGGGTGCGCCGGTGCAGACCGAGGACTATGCGGACTGGCGCGTGGATGTTCCGCTGTCCGATTCAGTGTTCGACATCAGCGCGTGGCTGCGCGCGCCGTAGCGGCCGCGCGGTGAAGGCTCGTGACGAATCACTGCACGATGGTCATCTTCGGCGCGACGGGGCGCTGTGTTCGACACGCGGTCCCCGCCGCGCTGATCTCCACCTCATACTGACGATGCAATTTCCTCGCGCACAAACGCCAACAGGTCTTCATTGTCGTCGTCTGCGAGCGCCGTCAAGCCGCCGCCCCGTCGGGCACGCGATCGAGGAAGCCGCGCACCTGCGAGAGGCGTCCATCGCCGGCGACCCGCGCGAAGTCAGTCCCCTCGATGAGTGCGGTCTGCCCGGCGGGGCCTAGCTGCCAGCTGAAACGCACATGCTCGCCGATCGAATCGACGGCGCGTGTCAATGCGAATTGAAAACCGAGGAAGCGCAGCAGGTGCGGTGGACCGCAGACGCCAAGCTCGCGGCCCTGCACGAGGAGCTCACCGCGCTGCCGGTCATTCGCGCGCCTCGTCGCGCGCAGGAATCCGTCGTGCCCGATGGCGCGGGAATATTTGTTCCTCTTCAGCTGGCCATCGACGGTGCCCTCCTCTCGTTCATCAGCACGACGACGGTGTTCGGAACGTCAGTGGACGTCACGCTCTCGGAACTGGCGCTCGAGTGCTTCTTTGCGGCCGATGCGGAGACAGCGGCGTGGTTGCGCGCTCGCGAGCCCGAGGCGATTCGAGCGCCAACGACTTCGGCTCAAGCCGTGGATCGTTCCGTACCTTTTTCTCGCGCATGAGCGGCCGCACGATGAGGATCTCGTTGTCCCCGCGACGATTCTGGAATGGGTTCGGGAGCTTGTCGTGCCGCTTCGCCCGTTGCGGCGCCATCTGGAACGTTATTCCTCGCGCGTCGCAACACCTCGCGAGCAGCGAACAGCAGCGAGGCTACAACGTGTCCGTAAACGCGCTGAACACGTAGTCGTGATCGCTGCGCTTGAAGTGACACTTGGCGCAAGAACCTATCGCCCCAGTGCGCTCACGCGTGTCGCCACGAAACTCGTCATAGCCCCAGCCGCCCGTTGCCGCAAAGCGCGTGCTGTCCTTCTGCATCACGTCCACGACGCTACGCGTCCCCACGTTCATCGTGCCGTCCACAGTCGGAAGACCGATGACATCGAACACAATCACGGAGCCCTGCGGAAACGTGCCCGTGATATATCCCTTCATGGCCGCATCATTGGCATAGATGTGATGCATGCCCGTCACTTCCTTGCCGCCGGTTCGGCTCAAACCGGTGCGCACGTGCATCCAGCGTCGATACCCTTCTGGATACCCGACATCTCGCCCGGTTGGCGCTGCGGCGCGTTGCGGAATAGCAAGCGTCGAGCAGATCGCAAGAAGGCTGAGTAGTGCGCGAGAAGCAAGCATGGAGCGTAGGCTATGCACGTCACTCGCGAGCAACAAGCATAGAGTGACCAAACGCCAATGCACGTGATGAACCGCAGTCGCTCTAAGGGGCTTTCGCCCGCAGCGGAACGAAGTCTCGCAACACCAGGTCACGATAGTTGCGCACACCCGCGACGCCGGTGTCAGCAACGAACCGGTCCATCCGCTGCAACAACTGCGTCGCGTAATACTCGGCCGTCGACTCCGGATGACCCCAGCCGCCACCGAAGAAGCTGCGGATGATCACAGCGTTGGTATCGCGCGGCAATCCGCGCACGCCGGCCACATACGCACCAAAACGTCCGTCGCGAATGAGATAGTCCTCGACGTTCGACGGATAGAGCACGGACACACGTTCCCCACGCTCACTCAGGTACCGGCCAATGGCAGGCAGCGCGCGCGGACCGGACAGATCACCGGTTACGGGGACAATCAAGTTGCGGCGATGCAGCGACTTGATGTAGCGAAAGTCACTCTCGGTCACGAGGTATCCACGCTGGTGACCGCTCGCATCATGCTCGAGAATCAGTTGGCGAAGCGTTGGATAGTAATTTTGCGCCGCCCGCCCGGTACTCGTGAACTGCAGCGACAAGCCATCGCGAATGAACTCATCGTGAAAGCGCGCAATGGTCACGAGATCCTGCGCCGAGAGGCCAATGCCGCTGCGCTGCGCCTCGTCGCGCACCATGGCTTTTGCATACGCGATGCTTGCCGGTGTGGCAGCCGTTGAGTCAATCCACGCAACCAGCGCCTTGATCGGTCGCTCGGTATACGCCTCGACATCCTTAGGCACCGGCCGACCCGTCCACAATGCGAGATATTCGGCGCGATTCACCGAGCGCGCAAAGAGCGCCTTGAACAACAGGTGCTCGAGCATGTTGTCTCGGCGAATATCGATGACGAACGCAATCCGCGGCCGTACTCGTGCGATGTACGTGTAGTTCTGGTCGGGACCAACCCCGATGTACGCTCCGCCGTGAACGCTTAGTCGGTCCATCGCGCCGAGTACTTGTTGGTACCCGGACTCGTTGGAGATGAGATTGTCGGTGTCGAAGTAGCCGCCCGAATCCGAAAGACGCGCCACCAGTGCGCCCAGGTCGCCGATACTATCTGGCAACGGAATCGACGCACTCCGTTGAGCGCTCGCGAACGAAGGCGCGGCGAGCGCAATCGCCGCAGCCGCGATGCCGCACAAGAATCGACGACGTATCATGGAGTCCAAGTCTACTTTCGCGGCACGCTCGCCGTCACCGCCTCGGGGACGGCTCGCGGTGCTGCGGCAAGGCACAACACCCGCGAAATCGGTGTCGTTCGCAAAAGCACGCAATTACCGAGGGACATCGTGCGGCGCTTCCCCGGTCTGATCGCTCGTTCGCAGCCTGAAGCGGCGCAAAACCGGTGGCGACATTCGCGAGATGCTGCGGACCATCATCAGCTCGCCCGAATTCAATAGCACCGCCGCGTACCGCGCCAAGGTGAAGACGCCGTTCGAGCTGGTGGCGAGCGTGCTGCGTGTGATGAATGCCACGCCGGACACGACCGTCGGATTTTCAGCGGTGGTCGCGCTTACTTGAGCGCCGGCGCCGAGGCCGGCGGATGCCGCTGGTGCGTCGCACCCTCGTACGAGTAGGCGAGACCAAACAACGTTTGCTCCGACCACGCTCTGCCGAGCATTTGGAGTCCGGCCGGTAGACCGCCGCGTGTGTACCCCATCGGCACCGTGATCGCTGGAAAGCCCGTACTCGGCGAAAATAGTTGACTGTTGTCGCCGTGCGGTGTGTTGAGGTCTCCGATGAGTCGGGGCGGATTGCTCCATGTCGGATACACGAGTGCGTCCAACTTCAGCGAATCCATCAGCGCGGTGACGCTGGTGCGCAGCAAGGCGCGAAATACGTCACGGCTTGCGCAACCAGGATTCTGTGCAGGAGGCAGTGAGTCTGCCTGCGCAGACTCGAGACGCTGCTGAATGGTTGGATGAAAACGGCGTGAGGCGATGATCTCGGCAAGCGTGTGAACGGGCGCGCGATCGCCTTGTCGCGTGAGCCAGTCGTTGATGTCCCACTTGAATTGATTGCATCCGCCGGCAGTGCGCAGTCGCGCGTCGAGTCCAGGCACTGCCACCGGGTCGACGATCGTTGCGCCCTGGCGACGCATGTCGTCGAGGGCCTTGGTGAAGACGCGGACGACTTCGGTGTCCGTCGTCGCGCGGTCATACGCCTGGTGCAACACGCCGATGCGCGCACCCTTGAGCGCGTCGCGATTGAGCCGGGTCGTATAGTCTGCCGCGCGATGACCCCGGGAGCGCGCGGTAACGGAGTCCGCGGCGTCTTCTCCTGCGACAACCTGGAATACAGCGACCGCATCGGCAACGGTACGCGCCATTGGCCCAGCGACGTCCGATGCAAGGTTCAGGGGCGCCACGCCATCCCTGCTCGTCAGACCCATCGTCGACCGAATGCCCACGAGAGCCTGATGTGCGGACGGGCCACGGATAGAGTTTCCAGTATCAGTACCAAGTCCGACTTCGCCGAAGTTCGCGGCAACCGCCGCCGCAGTACCGCCGCTCGATCCGGCAGTAACGCGATCGAGTCTGTACGGATTTTTGGTGTAGCCGGGCAGAATGGAGCTCACCGTCTCATATGGCGTAAACGCGAACTCGGCCATGTTTGACTTGGCGAGCACGATGGCACCCGCGGTGCGAATGCGTTGAACCATGAACGCGTCCTGCCTGGGAATCATGCCCTGCAGCGACAGCGACCCAACGGTGGTTGGGAGATCGTGCGTCTCGAAGTTGTCCTTTACGATGACGGGAATGCAGTGCAGCGGACCCGTGAGTCCTGTAGCCGCAAAGCGCTTGTCGAGTGAATCGGCAACTGCAAGCGCGGCGGGATTTACGACGATGAGCGCGTTGATCGCCGGCCCGTTCTTGTCATATGCGTCGATTCGCTGCAGATAGTTCGTCACGAGCTCGCGACACGTGAGCCGACCGGCACGCATCGCGGAGTGGATATCGGCAATGGTCGTTTCGGTGACGTCGAACGGAGGACGGTTGGCCACGGCCTGAGCGAGCACTGGGCTCCAGCTCGCGCACAGCGACACGGCGAGCGCCATTGCACCGGCGCGAATAAAGTGCGTCTGGTCGAACATTATGACTCGCATGCCCAATGATGATGTCGTGATCGATCTGGCGCGAGCGCCTGCGCTGCTTCTATTCTGCAGCAGCATCCTTAGCCTTGGAGATGGCATGAAGTTCATGGTCCTGATTTACAACGAGCCGACGCTGCTCGACGCGCTGCCGGAGGCCGAGTTCGACTCGACGATGCGGGAGTGCCTGTCGCATGCGGATGAGCTTCGACAGGAAGGCCACCTGCTGGAATCGCGAATGCTCCAGGGGGCGTCGACAGGCAGGTCGGTGCGCGTTCGTGAAGGACGCCAGACCATCTACGACGGACCCTTCACCGAAGCCAAGGAAATACTTGGTGGGTTCAACCTCATCGAAGCAAGTGACATGGACGAGGCGGTCCGGATTGCCGCGACCTTCCCGTGGGTGCGCACCGGGCGCGTGGAGGTGCGGCCGCTGGAGGACATCGAGCAGGTGCGTCAACGAGTCATGTCGTCCTGAGCACAGCTGTGATGTCGTCCTGAGCGTTGCGAAGGACCTGCACCTGCTGTTGCGCCGCAATGTGCAGGTCCTTCGC
>JBDTXZ010000226.1:0-6186 GCA_040005935.1 bacterium
CAGCAATCATCACATTGACCGCCCGGCAGAGCGCCTCGGAACGATCACGCGGAATGACATCCTCGACAACTTCCCCAGCCGCCGTCAAATCGATAAACGCAACCGGATGAATTTCATGCGAAAGCTCAACCGTCGTCGAAACGACCGGGCTCGCTGCACGATCCAAACGGTTGGTCCGCGGGCGACGCGTAGTTGGAAGTTCAAGTGCCGTCGAAACCGCTCCCTGCATCGAAACAACCTCCCCAAAACCGTTATGTAGGATCCAAACCTCGCCGGCGAAAGCCTCAGCCCGCAGCACCCTCCATTGCAGTCTGCGTGCTCAAAAGCATAGCTGGACAATATTCGCCTAACTTACTCTGCCACAAGCGCTTAAGCACCCACAAAACATTAACATCGCTGTAACACATGCCGGGGCTGTTGCCTGCATCCAACACATTTCTGTTGTATGTCCACAACACCTTGGCCCCTCCCACGAAACAGCGAAGGCGTCGCAAAATCGCGACGCCTCCCTAAAACCCGTTCCGAACGTCCCGCTACGAAATCCGTGCCACCTGCTGGCCGGGCTCCAACTGCTCGTCGATAGCCGCGTACCCGCCCACATACCCGTAGTACTCGTACTCGCCTCCCTGTGGCGCGCCATTGAGAACCGCGCCCATCACATTGATCGGCAACGAATCCACCAGCCGCAACTTCGCCGCCGCCATCCGACGCTCCGTCTGGCCAATACGCAGCACTACCAACAAACTCCCAGCCGCCGAAGCGATCGCGTACCCGTCAATGCCCGCCGCGAGCGGCGGCGTATCGTAAATCACGACGTCGAACTTATTGCGCAGATCCGCCACCAGCCGGCCCAACGCCGCGCTCACCAGCAGCTCGGGGCTCTGTCGACGAGGACGCCCGCACGGAATGAGCGCCAACTTGTCGTGCCCGGTCGAATGAATAATCTCGCTCTGAAGAGCCTCACCCGCGAGGAAATCCGTGAGCCCCGACGCGCGCGGCACTTCGAACAACTCGTGAAGCGAACCGCGTCGCGTATCGGCGTCCACCAGAATCGTTCGGAAGCCCGCGTCCGCAAAAGACATCGCAAGGTTCGACGCGATAAACGACTTGCCGTCGCCAGGCGACGGGCTCGACACTGCAAGCGACACCTGTTTCCCCGACGAGTGCATCACGTTCATACGCAACGTTCGAAACGATTCCACGAGCTGCGTGAGTTGTTCCGGCGACTGTTGTTGCACGCCGCCCTTCGGGAGCAACGGCACAGTCCCACTGATCGTCAGGCCAAGTTCACCCGTGGCCTGCGCCGAATACCGAATGCGCTTGTCAATTCCGTCCAGAAGCAGCGCAATACCAACGGCGAGTCCCAAACCTCCCAATACGGCAACGATCAGAATGCGCGACGTCGAATTCGCGGTGGGATTTTGCGGTGCAACCGCCGAGTCCAGCATCTTCACATCGGGCGCCGGACTGGCGGCCGCAAGCTGCGCCTCGGCGTACTTTGTCTTGAGCGACGCGTAGAGCACGTCCGCTGTCGATACCGCGCGCTTGAGGCGCCCTTCCTCGATCGTACGCTGCGGAATGGCCTGCAAATCCTTCCCCGCGTTTCCGATGCGCCGCTCGACTTCATTTTCACGCTCACGCACCTGCGCCAGCTGCGCGTTGACGAGCTGCGGAATCGTCTTCTCTTCCATCAATTTCACAGACGCAGCAAGATCGCGCACAGCCGGATAGCTGTCCGTGAATGTCTGACGCGCGGCGGTGAGGTTCGCCTTGTCCTGATAGAGCTTCGAGAAATCCGCCTGAAGCTCCTTCCCGCCCGGACTGTTGCTGACGCTCGGCAGCAGTTGCACACTCTCGTACCGCTGCGTCCCGCCAGCCGCGATCACCTTCTCCAGCGCGATGCGATCCTGCCGGAGGTTGTCAAGCTCAATCTTCTTCTCAAAGAAGGCCTTGATGACAGGATCCGTCGTGTACGAGATTCCAGGCGCAATCGGCGAATCCGTCCCTTCGGACGGCTCCGTGATCGTATTGACCTTGAAGCTCTCGAGCGCCTGCTCGGCATCCCTCAGCGCATTCTCGGAGAACTGCAGCTGCCCCGCGAGGATCTTCGCAAACTCGACCGTGTTGCCGCGCTTCAGGTCAGTCGCAACGGCAACGTATTCGTTGACGTACGCATTCAATGTACGCGCCGCGAGCTCTCGATCCGGCCCACTGTACGTTATCGAAATGATGTTCGTGCGATCGGGAAGCCTTGGGACGAGTTTCTTGAACAACTCGTTCGACTGCTCGCGCGGCGTAATGAGTGTAAACAACACATCCTTGCCGGCAAACCTAGCGAGCGTCTTGGGGTCCGGATTCCATTTGAGCCCGAACTTTCGTCCGATGGAGTCACCTGGACTGCCGCTCTCGTCGACTGGGCTGTCCTCGAGCGTGAGGCGCCACTTCGCCGTACCCTTCTCGATGCCCAGTTTATAGTTACCCCTGAGATACAAATCACCGATGCTCAAGCCTTTCAGCAACGGCGCATCTGCACTGTTCTTGGGCGTGATGAACAGCGAAAGATCCCGTACGACCGCATCGGAGATCTTGTAGCTCTTGAGGAGCTCGACCCACGAGTACGCGTTGAGCAGCTCGCGTCCGCGGATTGGTCCCGTGTTGTCATTGGCGGCAGCGGCCAACGCCTGCACCCAGATCTTGGCGGTGACTTCGTAGTCCGGCTTTACCAGACGCAACGCGACAACACCACCGCCTGAGCACAAGGCAACGATGCCGAGCATCAGCCACTTGTAGCGGCGAATTGCCGCTATGGGCCGTTCGAGCGCACTCGGCTCCGGCGCAATGGTCGGCGAATCGCCCCACCCTTCCATTGCCATTTGTGGCGCGCCGGGCGACGCTGGAACGACATGCATGGACGCTACATCATCAGCCATAACGAACGACCCCACGAAAGATTATGTCAGCGCGGCCGCATGTCGCGGCCACGCAGGGCAGACTAACAACCACCTGGTGAACGCCTAGAAGACTCTCCGGAACGCGTACAGCAGCCCAAGGGCCGGGCCGAGAAACTGAGCTACTGTCGTCCAGCTGAACCCCGACTTCACGTCATCCACGTACAGCTCGTCACCAGCCCGCAAATGCAGCCGTTCGAGTGAGATGCCGTCGGCCATCGCGGTGCGCGTGTCCTGCTGATTCCAGATCGTTTCAGATCCGCGACGAATCCACATGTTGCCAAGCCAGTCCGCCGTACCCGTGGGACCGCCCGCCTTCATGATGATGTCGCTCAGCAGCACGTCGACGGTGGTGTAATAGTAGTTCGGCGACCGTACCTGCCCGAGCACGGCGAGCCGAATGAGCGGCGTGGTTTGCACACTGGAATCCGTCAAGAACTTGGCGAGGTGATGCGACACCTTGCCGTTCAGCTCCGAACGCAGCACGCCATCCAGCGACAGCTCGCCCATCTGCCCCTTTTCGCCCAGGAGCAGAACCTTTCCGGCCCGAAGAATCAAAGTGTCATTCGCTGGCATGACGCCCGGAAGTACTGACGCGGTGCCGAGGATCTTGACGACGACGCGGTCTCCGTCCTGAAAATCTCCGCGCTTCAAGCGACTGCGCAGAAGAAACGCCTCCGCGGTGCGGTGCTGCGCCTCCGCCTTCAGCGCTTCTGCCTCGAGTAACGATCGCGTTTCGAGTGCCGAATTTGGGTCAGGCTCGATGGACGACTGCGCCCGCGCCGAGGGCGTGAGGGCCACGATTCCGATACAGGCCATGCCGAGGGCATGACGCCACAGGCCGCTAATCTTCATTGCTTTGGGATCGCTCTTGGCTCGGCGGCAGTGTACCGCCCGAGGTGATTTGGAGAGGCTTTAACGGAGGCATACGGCATGCTAGTATACTGAAACATTATATGGACACGCGTTACTTCCAACCCCATCACAGTTTACACCACGGGGCCACGCGCACAGCAACCTAGCCATTCCGGAGTCGAAACGGATCAACCGGGACGAGCGAGACGCCGGTGCTCGTGACGGGTAGGACCGGCACAGCGTCTGAGGTGTAGCAGGTCCTTGACGAACCGCCGCCACTAAAGGGCACATCGCATGCGATAGTTCGTGATATGCCCGCCGCGCGCCGGAATCGCCGGGGTTCAGCGTGCATGCGGTGCTTTACCCCCGAATCTGATTCGCGGTTCCGTCGTGTCCCTTCGAGACTCCAGCCTGTCGCGACCTTCATCGCGTCATGGCCTCCTCATGTCCATCGCGTGACGTCTCACATGTCGTTTGCCTGGCCGAAAAACCTGCATGCGCTCACTCGGCGCGCCCATCCCCTCGCTCCACTCCTTGGTATCGGTGTGATGTTCTCGGGAGCCATCAGTTGCGGAGGAAGCACGCCGTTCGTGCCGCCCCCCTCTGTCGAGCTGAGCAACATTACCGTCCCCGTCCCCAGCACGGGCGTCTTTCTGCTGGAGCGGGGCACGCACCTGACGATCACCGCGATCGCCCGGAACAAGTCGGGTGCCATCGTCGATAAGATTCCGTTCGTCTGGACGAGTTCGAATGAAAGGGTCGCCACCGTCGACATAGACGGTCGGATCGCGGCGCTCGACACCGGCACCACAACCATTTCGGCATCCGCGTTGGCTGTGACGTCCAACCTGGTGACCGTGCGCGTCCTTTGGCTGGGCCCGGCCAAGATCGACACATTCCAGTTCTCGCCGCCGGGCGCCATCAGCCCTGCCGCTACGCCAGACTCCGTGCGCGCGCTCGTGTCCGATCGCAACGGCCTGCCAGTAGCGAACGCACGCGTTGCCTTCGCGGTGACGAGCGGCGGCGGCACCATCTCGCCGGCCATCGCAACGACCAACAGCAAGGGCGTCGCGTCGACATCATGGAAGCTCGGCCCCGCTGCCGGACTCAATACGGCGACAGCCACAGTCCTCGGTGAAGACGACAAGGTGAACGCTTTTGTGTCTCCAAGCACTGCGACCTATTCCCTGAAGACGTTCAACGCGATTTCAACCGTCGGCGGCGACGCACAGTCCGGATTGATCCTTTCGAAATTGCCCGTAACTCCATCGGTGAAACTGGTGGACTCCACCGGTAAGCCGAGGCCAGGCGTTCCCGTGACGTTCACACCCACCGGCGGCGGCCGTGTCGCCACCACGGTCGTCGCCACCGGAGTCGATGGTGTCGCGTCGCCTGGAGAGTGGACGCTCGGCGACATCACCGGCGACCAGACGCTCATCGCGAAAGTGGAGTTCGCGACGCAAACACTCCACGCCACAGCAACCGGCACCGCTGTGCATTACCTGCCGGCGTCGGTCACCGCGGGAACGTTCGCCACCTGTGCGATCGGCGTGGACGGCATCGTGAAGTGCTGGGGAGAGGAGCCCAAGGTTGGCGACAACTCAACTGTGAACAAACCAACCCCGACGCTGACCGCGAGCCTGCTTCACTTCCAGTCACTTGCTGCCAGCCCCACTGCCAGCACCGCCAATGCGGGACGGTTCTGCGGCGTCGCGACTGACCAATCGATCCTCTGCTGGGGGGTGAACGCACTTTCGGATACCCTCGGCAGAGGTGTGACGGCTGTTGTGCCCACCGCGATTCCAGGCACGACCCAGACGTTCACGCAAGTCGCGCCCGGCCTCGTGCACACGTGCGCGTTGGGCACCGACCAGAACATCTATTGTTGGGGCGACAACAGCGTCGGTGAGCTGGGTGATCGTTTGACGAAGGGCCGTCAGGCACCCGCTATCGTATACGGCGGGTTCAAGTTCTCCAGCGTCACCAGCGGAAATGCCCATTCCTGTGGCTTGGCGATCGACGGCTCGGCATTCTGCTGGGGGCTCAATTTGAACGGCCAGTTGGGCAACGGCATTACGACGTCCAGCAGTTCTCCGGTGGCCGTGAGCGGCGCGTTCACCTTCAAGCAGATTTCTGCAGGCCAGAGCTTTACCTGCGGACTGACCACACTTGGCCGTACCTATTGCTGGGGCAATCTCGGCACGGGTTCCACTGTCGTGCTCAGCCCTCGCACCTATGCAACCGCGCCGGACTTCACCTCGATCACGACGGGTGCCTTCCACACGTGCGGTCTCGTCGCAGATGGCTCGGCTTACTGCTGGGGCGACAACAGCGTCGGACAGCTTGGCGACAGTACCTTCGTCGAACGGTCAAGCCCCACCGC